>NZ_JADDIL010000087.1:0-38735 GCF_020826795.1 Microtetraspora sp. AC03309
AACCACAACGCCCGCCCTCCCCACGGAAGCGACGCGATGACGACCGAGCACATCGTGTTCCGTAGCGGCGACGTGCGCTGCGCGGCCGACCTCTAACTGCCGTCCGGAGCCGACCGAGCCGGTGCCGGGCGTGGTGATGGGGCACTACCGCACGGGGACCGATGGGCGGGCGTTGTGGTTTCACTCGGTGAGATAGCGCTGGATCGTGGGACTCAGCCAGGCGATGAGCTCATCCTCCGTTGTCGCCACCATCGGCGGGAATTTCAGGATGTAGCGGGACAGGGCCAGCCCCAGCAGTTGCGAGGCGACCAGGGAAGCCCGCAGGGGAGCGCGCTCCGGATCGCCGGTCAGGCCGATCACGAGCGGCATGACCTGGGCGCCGAAGATCGCCCGCATGCGTTCGGCGGCGGCCTCGTTCGTCACGCCAGTGCGGAGTAGGACCTGCAGCCCTTCGTCGGCCTCCCACTTGCGCAGGAAGTGGCGGACCAGGCCGGCGGCGGCCTGGTCCGACGCCAGCTCGGGCAGTTCCAGGTCGAATTCGGCCGCGGCGGCGAACAGCTTCTCCTTGGTGCCGAAATAGCGCATCACCATGGCCGGGTCGATCCGCGCGTCGGCGGCGATGGCCCTGATGGTGGCCTTGTCGTAGCCGTCGGCGGCGAAGCGTTCGCGGGCCGCGGCCAGGATCACGGCCTTGGTCTCGGCGGAGGATCTCCTCATGTCAACAAGTGTAGGCCAACATCTGTTGACTTTGCCAGCGTCGCGGCTTACGTTCATGCCAACAGCCGTTGACCAAGGAGGCGACATGAACGCCGAAGTGCTCATCATCGGAGCCGGGCCCGCCGGGCTCACCGCCGCGATCGTCCTGGTCCAGCGCGGCCGGCAGGTCATGATCGTGGACGCGCAGGCGGAGGGCGTCAACACCTCTCGCGCCGCCGTCGTGCACGCACGCACCCTGGAAGTTCTGGAGCCGTACGGCGTGGCGGACCGGCTGGCCGCGCACGGCATCCCCACTCCGGTCTTCACCATCCGCGACCGCGACCAGGTGCTGGTGCCGGTGCCCTTCGGCGGCCTGCCCACCGCTTACCCCTACACCCTGATGATCTCCCAGGCCGACACTGAGGTCCACCTGCGGGCCCGCCTGCAAGAGCTCGGCGGCAAGGTGATCAGGCCCGCCCGGGTGACCCGCGTCGAGCAGGACGCCGACGGCGTCACCGCCACACTGGAGGACGGGCAGCAGATCCGCGCCGCCTACCTGATCGGTGCCGACGGCCTGAACAGCACCGTCCGCCAGAGCGCCGGGATCGGCTTCACCGGCGGCACCTACGCCGAGTCGTTCGTGCTGGCCGACGTCCGCCTGTCCGGCGGTGTGCCGCAGAACGAGGTCATCCTGTACTTCTCGCCCGCCGGACTGGTCGTCGTCGCCCCGCTGCCCGGCGGCCTGCACCGCATCGTCGCCACCGTGGACGAGGCCCCCAAGGAACCCGGCATCCCCTTCGTGCAGCACCTGCTCGACACCCGCGGCCCCGAGGCCGAGCCCGCGCGGGTGCAGGAGCTGATCTGGAGCTCGCGCTTCCGGGTCCACCACCGCATCGCCGACACCTACCGCCGGGGCCGCCTCCTGCTGGCCGGCGACGCCGCCCACGTGCACTCACCCGCCGGCGGCCAGGGCATGAACCTGGGCATCGACGACGCCGTACACCTGGGCGAGACGCTGGCCCGGGTGCTCGACGGCGAACCGGAAAGCCTGCTCGACTCCTACGCCGCCACCCGCCGCCCGCAGGCCGAGCAGGTGGTCGCCCTCGCCGGGCGGCTCACCAAGCTGGCCACCGCCGCCGCCGGCCGCCGCGTGCTGCGCAATCTCCTCCTCGCCGTGGCCGGCCGCATTCCCGCCGTCCGCACCCGGCTGGCCTGGCAGTTGTCCGGCCTGAACAGACGGCACGCCGCGTGAACTCCCACCCAGCTGAAGGGACGCCTCGTGAAGCTCGTCAACGACCGCCACGCCGTCAAGGCCCGCCTCCGCGCTCCTCGACCGTCAGGACGGCGCCGAGCGTGGGCTGGGCGCAGGCTCAGCCGGCGTGCAGCCTGGTGATGAGCTCATGCGCGACGTCCATGAACTGATCGCGCGAAGACGTCGTCGTCTGCAGGTCGATGAACGCCTCGTGGGCACCGGCCTGGGCGAGGGTCAGCAGGTAGCCACCGATCTGCTGCACGGTTCCGACGTGCGGCACCTGGTCGTCGGGCGCGGGAGAATCGGTGATCTTCGGATTGACGCGCACCACCATTCGCAGGGCCGACGGGTCCCGGTCGACGCGTGCCGCGCTCTGCAGCGCCATATCCCACAGGGAGGTCAGATAGGGCATGGGTATCGCCGCGCTCAGCCAGCCGTCGGCTCGCCTGCCGATCCTCTCCAGAGCCGAGGGCGTGTAACCGGCGAGCAGGATCGGGGGGCGCGGCCGCTGGAAGGGCTTGAGGTCGATGTGCGACGGCGGCACGGTCCAGAGCGCGCCCTTGTGCTCGACCACCTCACTGCTCCAGACGGCCTCCATCACGTCGAGCGTCTCTTCGAGCCGGTCTCCCCTCCCCTGCCAGGGCACCCCGGTCGCGGTGTATTCGTCACGCAACCAGCCGAGACCGATGCCGACGTCCAGCCGCCCATGGCTGAGCAGGTCGAGCGAGGTCAGCATGCGGGCGAGCAGGACCGGCGGTTGCCACAGCGCGTTGAGCGTGCTGGTTCCCAGCCGGACTTCCCGAGTGCTGACGGCGGCCAGCGTCAATGCGGTCAGCGGGTCGAAGAACGTCGCGAAGGCCGGGGGGACCTCGCCGTCTCCTCCCGGGTAGGGATCGCTGGGGGCGAGCGGCAGCATAATTCGATCACCCGCCCACAGGCTGCTATAGCCCATGGCCTCCAGATCCGCGCTGGCCTGCCGGATGAAATCCGGGTCGGCGAAGGCGCCGTACTGCGGGACTGCGTATCCGATCTGCATGAGAAATTCCTTGATACTTCGCCGTGGAAAGCCGGGAAGAACTGAGGTGCATCTTGCGTACGCATCTCGATACCTGGACGCTCCCGGTCTAGCGTCCAGGGCGAGGCTAGGCAACACCCCTTGGATATGACTTGTGTCGGGTTGGGGCGTGGCCTAGATGCGACTAGGGCATCGCCCCCACGCCCGCGGAGATGCTCGTCTGGGATCGCCGGATGGCCCGCCACCGGTCGGCTCCGGATGCGGGCGGAGATCCCCAGGGGATCGGCAAGTGGATGGCCGAGACACGGGCCGAGCGGCTCAAGGCGGAAGGACAGCTACGCGTCATCGATCGCAAGAGGGAGACCACCGAGAGGGAGATCATGGAGCTGATCCCACGACTGGCCGAGACGACAGACGTCCTGAAGGAGGCGGATCCAGCCGACCGAAGCGACCTATAAACGCAAATGGGCCTGCACCTCGTCTACGACCCCTCACAGAGGATTGTCGTAGCTGAAGCCAGGCCCAGCACGTACCAAAGTGTGTGTCCGAGGGGGGAGACGAACCAATTGCACATCCGTTCACCCTCACCACCCGCCTCCTGCTCGCGTAGAGGTGAGCGCTGTGGACACCGATTTCGCCCGGTCAGACGGCCGCATCCAGGTCACCTGAGGATCCATACGAAGGGTCTGTCCAATCAACGGCTCTGTCGCAGATTCGGCTCTGTCTCTCTTTCGTTGGTGACCGAGAGTTAGGCCAAGAGGATGCGGTGGCGGAGCAGCGCGAAGCCGGCCCGACCGTGCATCTGGCGCATGATCCGCTTTGTCTTGGTGTTCACGCCTTCGGTGCCTCCGTTGTGGAACGGCAAGGTGACGGCGGCTAGGACGGCGTCGCGGTCCTGGTCAAGACCGCGAACGAAGGCGTGCAGATGAGGGAGATCCGCAGCGCGGGCGGTGGCGATCCACGCGTCGAGACGGTCCGCGTTTCCCTCACACGGTCGCAGCAGGCCTGCGAAGCCGCGGACGAGCCCGGCCAGATCGATCATCTCCGGACAGGCGGCGATGAGGTCGTCCAGCAGGCACCGGTGCTCGTCTTTGAGGTCATCGGGCCGGGTGAGCAGGAGGCGGGCCAGGTGGCGTGGGGAGATGGGCAGGCGGTCGGCCTCGACCCGGCCCTGGGTGATGTAGCGGTAGAGAAGGTTGAAGCTGCCCGCGTAGCCGAGGGCCTTGATCTCGTTGAACAGGTGCAGGACGGGAACGGCTGGGTCCTGGCTGCGCCGGCGCCGAAGGTGGTCGCGGTAGGGATCGACGAGGGTGGGCCGGTACTGCGGAGCACGGTGTAGACGCGTCGGTTCGCTCACGCGTGCGTAGCGTTTGACCGTGTTGAGGGACAGGTTCAGCCGGCGCGCGCATTCCAGCAGGCCGACACCTTTGCCGAGCAGGTCGTGGACCTGATGCCAGCGCTCGCGGGTGGTCTGGGCGCGCGTGCCGTCCCGCAGGGGCGGTCCGGCCTTGGCCCAGCAGGCGCTGTGACCGGCGACCTCTTTCAAAACGGCCTCGCCGAAGTTGTGCCACAGGTGCCAGCGGTCGGCGACCTGGACGACCTCCGGCAGCGCGCGGCGGATCGCTTCGGCATAGGCGCCGGAGCCGTCCCGGCACACGATCTGCACTCCGGGATGGGCGCGCAGCCAAGTCTCCAGGACATCGGCGGTGCGGCCGGGCAGGACGTCGATGCGCTCGCGGGTCTCGGCATCGATCAGCACGGTGGCGTAGCGGTGGCGTCGGCGTAGGGCGAAGTCATCCACTCCCACCACTCGGGGCACTCGTGGCTGGGGCAGGGGCAGGCGCAGCAGGATGCGCAGCGCGGTATGCCGGGACAGCCGCACGGCCAGCGCGGTCCGCACCACCACCAGCACGCGGCGTGCGTCGACCGGGACATCGGCAACGCTCCGCTCGTGATAGCCGTGCACGCGCGCCTTCTCGGCGCCGCAGCCCGGACAGGCGACCGGCCCGTCCGGGGTTCGCGCCCGCACCCGGATCCACTCGCCCTCGTCCGCCACATCCTCCACGACCAGCGGCGATAATCCGGAGAACAGCGCATTCACAAGCTCGTCGAGATCATGCACGGCTTACCGTTACGTGCCGGGACGTTCCGTCACTACCGAATCTGCGACAGAGCCGTTGATTGGACAGACCTCCTTCGCAGCTTCGCAGGTGCGGAGGAAGAAGGTGTCAAGAAACAGGGGGGCCGACCAATGGGAAGGAGAGGAAGTGATGTGTGGCGTCTTCGAGGGGGCTCACGATCCGAGGAGATAGAGGCGCCGGTCGTTATCGTTGCGTGGACATCGAGGTCATCAAGGTACGTGCGAGGCGGTCGATCTCATCGTCTCTGGATGCCTCGTCGACGCGCTGATTTCGGTCGATCCGGCCGCGTTCGGCTTTCAGTCGGCGCTCCTCCTCGCGCAGCCTGATGTCGTACTCGCCGGTCGTCTGCCTGGTAGCGAAGTTCAGTTGGGCTTCATGACAGGCTGAGCCCGCGCGCAGCTCCTGAGTGAGAAGGCGGTCATACTCGGTCTTGCCGTTCAGCATCTTCGAGATGATTGGCATGCAGTCGAGCAGGACGAAGATGATGCGTAACAACCAGTGCGCGAAGTTGACCATGCCGCTCTGGCCGGCGACCGTGCCCAGGGCCTCCCATCGGTCGAGCAGGCCGATGTCGGTGTAGGCCCGCTTCTTCTCCTCGACGTGCTCGGCGATCTTCTTGCTGAGAGTCGCGGCGCGTTCCGCTTCGGCGCTGGCGCGATCGGCCGCGAGAGAGCCGAGTTTCGTCTTCAGTTCCGCCACCTCTGCCTGCTGCTGGGAAATGTCATGGGTAGCGAGGAAGGCGTTGAGTTCATTGTTCCGGGCCTTGCACTCGGGTCCGTTGCCGGGCACGCCCGTGGTCCGGTCCCGAACCTTGACGCCAAAACACTCCCGGTCGCGGCGTCCCTCCAGTGATCTACGCCGTTCTATGTCCGCCGCCAGTCGATCTTCCGCAGCCTTAAGAATGCCCTGCCTCTCCGTCATGTTGCCGTCGACGGCGAGTGCCTTGTCGCCGCTGTTTAGGAGATAACCGGTGCAGTCGACACCCGAAGGAGCTGACCCTCTACGGGGGTTGCACTGCTCGTACCGGCTTTCAGTCAGGCTGATCGCCTGGTCGCGTTCCACCATGATCTGCCGGTCGAGCCGTTCCTGGAAGATCTTCAGGGTCAGGGGTTCGGCGATGAAGATCCCGATGACAACAGCGAGGGCAAGGCGGATGAGCACGTTGCCCCAGCGGGACCAGCCGTCATTGTCGCCGTGAAGGCTGGTGATGAGGAATCGATCGACGTTGGCGATGATCAGGCCCCAAAGCACCGCCACCGGCACCAGGTAGAGCAGGGACACCCGCGAGAGCAGGGTCAGCGCGCCCAGCATGGAGGTGCCCGCGATGAGTGCGGTGCTGACCACGACTCCGCCGAGGCTGGTGTAGCGGGAACGTTCCTGCGGGACACTTGCGAGGATCTTCTCGTCGACTCCGGTGAACCGGCGCAAGAACGCACTGGGAGTGAGTCGTTCCCGACGTTGAGGGTGCCATCCGTGCTGCTCGGCCGTCTTGAACCCGTGGAGAATGTCAACCACGGACGTCCTCCTCCATGAAGAAATCGTCGTCGGTGTCGCCCGCCGTCACCTCGGCACGGGCCTCGTAAGTGGGTCCTTCGAGGTCCTTCACCTCCGCCTCAGGCTCGACGTCGTCGAAGCTGGCAAGCAGTTCCTTGCCGGTTGTCTCGTTGAACAGGCCCTGGGCAATCGCTGCCCGGACGACGTCGGCCCGGGCGCGGGCCTGAACGACCTGCAACTCGTGTTCTTGCTGGATCCCGCGCTGGATACTGCTGTATTCGCGGTCGCCCAAGGCGGCGTAACGGTCGGCGACCTGCTGGTCGCTGAGACCGTGCACGGTGGCGTACAGGCCGTCGGCGGCGCCCGGACCGCTGTTCAGGAAGTCCCTGACCTTCGTGGCCTCGTTGATCTGCTGAGCCCGGTCGAGGGCCGCCTCCTGCCGGGTGAAGTCATTGGCGCCGTGGCCCTTGGCGTGCAGGTAATCCTGCTCATCGAGTTCGAAGTCACGGTCGAGCTTGCGTTTGGCGTCGCGGAGGCCGTGGTCGCCCTGAATGTTGTGCAGGCTGGTTTCGTAGCGCCGCCGCCCGTGGGCGATCTCGTCGGGGGCGTACACGTCGAGGCCGGTGAACTCGGCCGACATGCCGGGCAGTACACATGGCACCAGGGTCGTGTAAGCCTTCACCTGGGCATGCACGATCGTCCACAACTCGTGGGCCTCGTGCAGCCCATGGCTTCGGCCGAGTTCGAAGAGCTTGTGGTAGGCCCGGATGTAGGTGACCAGGTGCTCGGTGACGTCGGTCAGGCCGGCGCGCACCACTTCGATCGGTTCGTCGACCGTGCAGCGGAACTGCACCGCGACCGTGAAGTCGTGGGCACCGGAGGAGTTGATCGACACGTGGATCGTCACCGGGTGGTCCTTGGCCACGTCCACGACGCTGACGCTGCTGCCGTGCAGCACGTGCGGTTCATCACCGCGCAGCCGCCGGTCGCCCAGTACGAACGTACCGTCGTACTCGAAGACGAGCCGCTGGTGTGGGAGCTGGCGGGGCAGGCTGGAGATCGGGCGCCGGGGTTTACTCAGGAACCCTTGCTTGGCGACAGGATCAAGGGGAATCTGGCTGATCACGGGGTAGCTCATGGACGCTTTCCGGTGGTGTTGAAGGACAGTGCAGCCGGGCTCAAGAAGATTCGGAGCAAGGACAGGAGAAGCTCCAGCCGGTTCTCGTCGGTGTTGCGGGAGATGGCGTAACGCCGCAGGTCATGGGCCAGCAACGGCCGTTCCTTCGCAGGGAGCGTCTCCACGAGCGCTGCGAACAGGGCACGGACACGGTCGCGGTCATCGTCATCGCGCTCGTCGAAGGCGCAGACGGCGTCGTACAGGGCGGCCAGTGCATCCTTGCGGTGAGGGCGCTTGACCAGAACCGCGGACCAAAGTTTGGCGAGGGGGGCAGCTGATTCAGGGCGACTGCGCAGGTGAGCGGTGACTGTGGGGGTCCTGACACCGTCCGGGCGAGCCGACAGGACGCCCAAGATCGCCCGAATCTGCGGGTCGACCGCACGGCCGATCCGCCTGTCGTTGCTGATCTGATGCGCCAGCCGGTCGAGCATCGGGAGGGCGTTGCCGGTGGCCTCGGTCAGCGCTGCGAACAGACGGGCCAGCGCAATCTCCGCATGCCGGACAGGCTTCTCACTGTTTCTGATCTGCAGCCAAAGCATCCGGGTAGCCTCCAGCGGGAACCGGATGCCCAGCTCGCCGGACCAGGCAAGGGTGGCGGTGAATTTGGGTCTGGCGGCGGACGCCCTCGTCCACAAGCTGACCGTACGCAGAACCTCCGGACGGGTCGTCTCGTCCAGGCACAACCATGAGATGGCCATTGCGGCGGTGGCCTGCCTGCGCATGACGCCCGTTCCGCGGGCCCATGGGGTGAGAAAGGTGCTTTCGACGTACGAGTAGTCCGCGACGGAGGCCAGAACCGCCACGCCCCTGGCGATCTCCGCCTGTACGCTCGGGTCGCGTAGATTGGCGCACTCATGTAGCCATTCGGTGACCGGATCCCACAACCGCATGCCGTGTCGCTGGTACAGCTCTCGCATCACATGTGTTCGGTGACCCTCGACCTTGAACTCCAGTCTGCGTCCCGGCGACAGACTGAAAAGCGAGCCCTCTGCCACCCGGAGCAGGCGGCGGCTCGGCATCGGATCATCCGCCGAGATGGCATCCGCGTTTTCCATGCCGATACCGGCGATCGACTCCAGCAGGGCGAGCAACGACTCGAAGCCGCTTTCCGAAAGGCCAGCGGTGAAGGCCATGGCGGCCATCTCGAAGAGCTCACCTCGAGTACGCGGGCCATCGAACCAGGCGACCACGTCGCGTCGCCCGGCGGACTCCAGCCTGCCGAGCGCTTTGTCCAACGGAACCCCTGAGGCCAGCTCGCGCGCCAGTGTCACCACGTCGGTCATGGCATGGTCGGTGGTGATCTGGGTGGCCGCCTCATCAGCGACCTCAGAGGCTACCCGGTAAGCCTTCAGGACGTCGCAGGCCGGTGGCGGTAGCCAGGGTATTTGGTCTCCTTCGGGCAGCGAAGTAGCCGTCCCCGTGACCACCAGGTAAGCCCCGGCATCGCGCACGCGGCGCCTGATCTCCCGTACGTGAAAGTCGGCGACGCTCCCGTCAACGTCGTCCTTGGGCCAGTCGCACAGCAAATAGCCGTGTGCCTTCCGGTATTCGCGGGCGGCCAGCTTTTCCAGCGTGTAGGCCGGGCTGAGCTCCACCACCACTTCGCGCCGCCCCCCGACGAAGTCATGAAGCAGATTGAGCGCCGCCGTCCGGCGGCCCGTGCCGGCATTGCCGATCAAGGCCACCATGTTGCCGCTCTCCAGCTGTTCGGCAGCGGCCTTGTAGATGTCGTGGCGCACGTAGCAGGTGCGGGCCTCGGCCATTTCGTACTGGGATACGGGGCCGGATGTGCGGCGAGACTTGGGGCGGGAACCCGAGATGCCGAAAGAGGCTCCGTCGATGTTGCCGTGGATGTGGTTGATGACGGTCTGGACCTGGGAGACCTGCGCGAAAATCTCGTCCGTCGCCTCGGCCTGATCAGTCAAGTCGACTGGCGTGGCTTCTTCACCGAGCAGGACTCCCTCGGCCGGCGAGTCAGTTTCGGATGCCAAAGTTGATCTCCTCACCGGAAATGGGGGCGGTGATCAGATTGACTGTCATCTGCTCGGCGTTGAACTGCTGCGCGAACTGCTTCGCGGTGGCATCGACACGCACCAGCTTTTCTAGGGACTCCAGCAGGTCATCGCGCGACTCCGGGTTGGCCGGTCGGCCATGCTCGGACCGGAACTCCTTGATCTTCGCGAGCAGTTTCCGGGCACCACCGAGTCCGGTCTCGGTGCCGTAGGCGCCCAGACGTTCGAGCGCGCCACCAGCGATCAGAGCCCACAGGGTGTCGGCGACCTCGGGCAAGTTGTCCATGTTGAGAGTTCCCTTCTGGTCCAGGTCTTCTGAGGGGATCCACATCCAGGCGATCTCGGTGCGTTCCTTGGTCGGCACTTCCAGCCGGGTGAAGGACTCTGGTCGGTAAGAAGTGTGGAGTTGTCGGACGACGTCCTCGTAGAGCCGATCGGTGAGGATCAGCACCAGGTCGGCGCGCGGGTTCACCTTCAGGGCGGTACGGGCGGCCTTCGCGTCGAGCAACCGGCAGGTGGTCACCACGACCTGGCCGACGAAGCCCAACGCGCCACGTTTCACGACCCCATGGCCGATAGAGATGCGTAGTCGCAGTCGAGCGTCGTCCCGACGTTCGCGGTTGTGGTCATGGAGGGCCTTGCGCACGCGACGGACCAGATCGTCGATAACTCGGAGCTCGGGCTCCCCTTCGGGGAGGACAATGACCTCACCGTCGCCGGCCTCCTGGCGGGTCCAGGTCTCGCGGCGTAGGCCGGCCTCTCGCGCGCCACGGTCCATGACCTGGGCCAGGCCCGACTGGATCGAGTCATGCCGTAGGTCATCGCCGCGGCCATATCCTTCCGCATCGACCGCCACGACCAAGCGGCGGCTGAAATCAGAATCAAGCATCACGTCACCTTGTGGTTGAAGATCGACCAGGGTGGTCGGGGAGATCGCCGGGGACAGAGTCTGGCGAAGATCACATCGCCTCAAGACGTACCAGTACGCTTTACCGGAAATTGGCCAGACCGATCGGGTCGATGATGATCTTCCGGCGATGACTGGGGTCGATCAGTTCAAGGTCTTTGAATCGTCGGATAGCTTTGAAGACGGCGTCTTTTCTGGCCCCGACAAGATTGGCGATCTCCTCATGGGTGAGATCGACTCCGAGGTCCCGTTTTCCGTCGACCCTGTCGACTCCGTGTCGGCTGGAGATCTCCACGAGCACGTTTGCGACCCGTACAGGCACGCTGAACTGGGCGAAGTCAGTTCTTCTCCGATTGGCCCAGTCGAGCCGGTCGGCGATCATTCTGGCCACTGCATTCCATGCCGCCGGGTGGCGATCGAGGAAGTCGGTGAACGCCTGTGCGCGGATGACGTGCACCAACATCGGACTGCACGTGGTCACCATGGCCGATCTCGGCTGTCTGCGCAGAGCTGCCAGCTCGCCGACCACGTCGCCGCTGACGCGGATGCCCAGCATGGCCGCCCCGCCGGATTCCAGGTAGGCCGTCACCTTCACGCAGGCCGTGAGCCGCTGACCGGGGATGGACCTCAGTAGATAGACCTCGGATCTCCCTCGATCTCCTTGATATATGAGCGGTTCGCCCGCTTCTCGTGGGGACGACGGCGCGAGGGCTAGAAGTTCCGTCCCGTCCTCTGGGCTGAGCCTGTCCATAAGGGTGCCAACGGGCCATCTAGCGGGGAGATGATCTCTTATCACGGGTTATGCGCCTTGTAGTCCTCAATGTAAAGCTTTTAGAAGCTACACCCTGAAATTCCCTGTGGCGAGCTTTAAATAGCCCTCAGGGTATATGTTTGGGATATTTTGTCCGCTTGCTCCCGAAAATGGATTGGAGTCTCGGGATGGTGGCGCAAGGTTCCCGTGATTGACGTGAGTCGCTGGAACGTCGGCGCGCGCGTCGATCTGCGGCTTATATCCTTATAGTGCTGCTCATTGGGGTTTCCCTGGCACCTGTACATATCCGGCAGAGCGTTGGGCGAGATAAGCAGTCGGCATAGGTGTTCGGCGCGGTGCCCACGCCCCGGTACTCGATCGTCAACGATCTCGATCGTCCCAAGGTCGTCTACCTGCGGGAGACGGAGGTTCTTGACGAGGTCGACGGCTGGCTCGGGAGCGCGTGCGGGCCGGATGAGCTTCACCAGGTTGCCCATGTGCGATCGGTGTGTGTCCGAGGGGGAGGCGAACCAATTGCACATCCGTTCGCCCTCACCACTCGCCTCCTGCTCGCGCAGAGGTGAGTGCCTTCTCCAGGCGGGCGGCGAAACGGTGCTTGCGTCTATTGGCATTCCTTAGACGTGTCACGTAGGCATCGAACTCGTCCAGGCTGTTCATGCGTTGGTGGCAGGAACGCAGCTCGCCCAGCATGCTCAGGGTGCGGTCGTAGCCGTCCCGTTGAGTCAGGGCGACTGCCGCCTCGATCAGTCGGTGGAACACGGGAACGGCGTCTTCGGGATGGGTGAGGGCCCTACGCCGAGCGAGTCCCAGCCGTAGGCCGTCGGCGCAGCCTCCTCGTTGTGCGGCACTCCAGGCGGCCTCGTCTTCGCCTTCCCACAAGAGCACGTGGATCAGGGTCGAATGGCCGGGCGGACGGTAGCCATATGGAGAGGGAGGAGTGTCGTCGATGCGGGGCTGAGCTTCGAGGACGGCCAGCGCCCGCTCTCGCCACGACGGCCAGGAGCCCTCCGTCGTAGCGTGCTCGCACAGGGTCTTGTACGCCTCCAGCGAGGGGGTGTCGGCGAACGCCTCCCAGGCCAGTTCCACGGCCTCCCCAGTTCTGCCGATGCTGCCGTACAGCGTGACCGTCAGCGCTCGCAGCTCGCGCAGGCCGTGATCGGTCCTGCTGTTGCAGGCATCCAGCCCGCGGCGGGCCTGCTCCAGGGCCTGCTCATCTCGTCCGGCGTCGACCGACTCCTCGCAGATCCGGGTGTACTGTCTCGCCGTCCGCAGGTCGCGGGCAAGTACGTCGACCACGGCTTCGACGCCCAGTGGTCGGGCCGCCTGCTCGGCCATGTGCAACAGCGAGTAGTTCGGACCGCTGGCCGGCGCGGCGTCGACCAGCGCACGCAGCCGCACCATACCCTGGTCACCGAGCACCGGTGCGTAGTCGGAGATCGCGTTGTTGGACAGCCCGTAGTTGTCGCCCGAGACGGTGGCGAACAGCCACTCGGCCAGCGCGCGAGGGTCCACCCCGGCCCTCAGCCAGGCTGCGCGGTGCAGCTCCTGAGCGTAATATTCCAGTTCGCACTCGTAGTTGACCGAGTCTGCATTGTCGTGCATCAGCGCGAGCATGCTGGGCCAGCTCTGCGGCCTGCGTGGCGTGCCCGGAGTCGATGAGCCCGGCGAGCAGTTCCAATGCCCGGTCGATGCCCGCGGCGTACGTGGCCACTTCGTCTTCGTCCACGAAGCCTGGGACGAAGATGGCACGGTCGAGCTCTCGCCGAACGAGCTCGACGCTGTCTGCGCCCGCAGCGGCCGCTCGAAGCTCGGCCAACAGCGCCCGATGCGCTGCGCGGCGCGCAGCAGCCGGTCGGTCAGCAGTGACCAGAACATAGGCTCGTGCGGCACCACCCAGACCACCTCGGTGTCGACAGTAGTCGTGGCCGTCGCCGTTACGCAGGTACGGCTCGGGGCGCGGGGCGAAGAACTCCGCGAGCTGCTCCGCCGACTGTCGTCCGGCGAGCAGGCCGATCAGCTCGCGACGCTCCTCGCGCGGAACACGGGTGGGAAGCGAGAGCACGCGAGGCTGCGTGCCGTCATGGAGGATCCGGCCGCACAACAGCTCCAGGTGGCGTACGGAGGCGGAGAGCAGCCGATCCTTGAGGAAGATCGGCTCGCCGTCGGGAAGGGCGCGTACGGTGACACCGAGGTTTGGCCGGATCTCCCGGACCTCGAACAGTCCGATCGGGATCTGCTGCCGGGACTCGAGCAGTTGCCGCTCGTCGTCCCGGAGTAGGTCGCCCCGAGTCCGCAGGAACCGCTCAGTGAGGTCGCGGTCGGTGAGGAGCAGGTCGACGCAGAGCAGTGCGCTCTGCAGGTTCTGACCGCTTTTGGTCAGTAGTAGACCGAGTGCCTCACCGGCGAAGGGGCGCTGCGCGTAGGTGGCCAGCAGCGCATAGATCGCTTCTGCTCGGTCGACGAGCGGATGCACCGCCGTGGAGAGACAGCACACCTTGTACTTGCGGCCGGAACCGCACGGGCACGGTTGGTTGCGCCCGATCGCGCTCTTCGGCGGAGCGAGCTGTCGTCTGAGTGCCTTACGTAGTGCGTCTGCAGTTGGCTGACCGCTGCGGCGGAGATAGTCGTCGGCGACGCTGACATCGCCCCGGCAGGCGGCGTATTCTCCCGCATCCGCAGCGCGGCCGGAAGGTCTGGCTGTACGGCGAGCGCCTCGTGCACCAAGCATGCGACGTCCCCGGACTGTCCGGCGCCTTCGGCGGCCTGGGCGGCGAGCAGTGTCACGGCGGCCCGCTCCGGGCCTGTCGCCGCGATGCTTCTCAACTTTGCGAGCTGGTCGTCGAATCGAACTCCTTCCGCGGCGCGTCGTTCCACCTCGTCAGCGACGTAGCCGACCACCTCAGGGGACAGGGTCAGGTAGTCGCGCAGCAGCGCCGGCGCATGGTCAGGGTCTTCGTCGATCCAGGCCATCAGCATGGTGAGCGCCATGGTGCCCGCCGCGACCACGGGCCGATCCAGGCCGCGGATCCTGGTCATATTCCAGGGAGCGCCCGGAACGCCGACATGCCCGCCGAATGTCTCCAGACCGGTCGCGCGCAGGGTTCGCGCCAGCGACGGCAATGGTGCGGCGAGAGCTCCGGTTCGGAGATCAGCAACTCGACGAGGAGTTCGGCCAATGGCGCGACCGGCTTGTCAGTCTCTTCGTTGACGTAGCGCTTCAATGCCTCGACCGACGCCAGCGCGCAGACGTCAGTCAGACGAGACGTTCGGCTGCTCGGCTTCGGCGGCTTCATTGTGGAGATCTCAGTGCGCCATCACGCAGACGTACGGCCAGCAGCGGCGTGCCGAAGTCGCCATGACGTGATCGACCAGCGGTTCAGCCCAACCGTTCTCCGCGTCGGTGGCGCTGATTTACAGTTCGCGGCGACGCTGTGCTCGGGAGGATAGATTGGTCGGTATGACCGCTCAGCCTCTGGAACCCGTCGCGCCTCGTGATCCTGGGGAGGACCCGGCTGCGATCTTCGAGGCGCTTCCGCCGTCGCACCGTGCCCAATTCCGGTCAGAGTATGACGAGGCTTTGGAAGCCGCGCACGACTTGGTCCGCTTCAAGCAGGTACAGACGCTGTTGCGTCAGTGGCGCCTGCGTGCGATCGCTTACACCCGCCCCGGCTACGGGGAGGCCGTCGATGACGCTCTCCAGGGGCGTACGGAGATGTTCACTCGCTTCACCCCGCCGGAGTGGGAAGGCCGGGTGTGAGCTACAAGTTCGATGGCTTCCATGGACGCGCCCTGTACGAACTGAACGGTCTTCCCGAGGAGGTTCGCGACGGCCCGCTGCTTGAGCGTCTCATCGAACTCCTCCGCAATCCGTGGGACGCGGTCGCGGAGCGTCCTGGCCAGTCCGCGGTGAGACATGCCTTCTTCGGAGATGACATCCAAGGGATGTTGACGTTCATCCTCGATGAGGAGACCCAGTCCTTGCGCATCGTCGACATCCTCTGGGCTGGCTGACTCCGCATACCGCCCTTTACAAGCCGTACGCTCGGACTCGCGAGAGGTGGTGGGCGACGCGATACCGCAGAGCAGTGGAGAGGCTGAGGATCCTCGCCGAGGCGTGTGAGCGGACCAAGCGGATGCCGCTTGGAGGAGCCGTTCCTGCGCGAGGCCTACGTGTTCGGCGACGTGCTCGCCGGTGCCGATCCGCTCGACAACGTGGAGGTCGCCTTCGTGCTGAACCTCCCGCCGGAGGAGGTGCCCTTGGAGTCGCATCCCCCTGGAACCGAGTGGCTGGCCGATTTCCTACGAGTGGACAAGGGTGGGATCGCCTATTGGTGGCGTTCTCATCTGGAGCCGGTATGCAACCACCTCATCCGCGGCCCGGTCCGATTCTGGTCGTTGACGGCCC
This sequence comes from Microtetraspora sp. AC03309, assembly GCF_020826795.1. Classification (NCBI taxonomy): domain Bacteria; kingdom Bacillati; phylum Actinomycetota; class Actinomycetes; order Streptosporangiales; family Streptosporangiaceae; genus Microtetraspora; species Microtetraspora sp. AC03309. The sequence goes on from NZ_JADDIL010000087.1 coordinate 15,872, forward strand.
AGATGAGGACTCGATCGATGCGCTGGCCGAGCGCTGGTTTGACCGGCTACGCCCTGTAGTGCCGGACCCCGGGGACGAACGCGCTCAGATGGTCAAGGAACTCCGGACGACTCTGAGCCATCTGCGTGCCGTCTATGCGCGGTACTGGGATCACGAGTGGCGCCGTGAGCATCAGGGGTCCGGCCGCTATCCGGAGCACCACTTTTGGGAGGCCGTTCAGGGGTATTTGGACCTCCTCGATGCGCACGATGGGTGAATGTTCAGATTTGCGTTCGCAGGGCGGGTCTCCAGCGAGGACCTGCAAGATCCCACTACCTCGAAACAGTGGCAGCGTTCCCGAGCCGAGCGCCTGGTCGACGGCAACGGCACGATCGTGGCCGAGTTCTTCGACGTCGGGCACTCCCGTTCGGTCGCCTGGCTGCGACGGCCCCAGGCCGCGCGGCTGCTTGCCGCGCTGGACGACCCGGGGCGCGGTTTCGACGCCGTTGTCATCGGCGAACCGCAGCGGGTCTTCTACGACAACCAGTACGCCCTGATCTTCCCGCTGTTCGCCCACTTCGGCGTACCGCTGTGGGTTCCGGAGATCGGCGGCCCCATCGATCCGGACTCCGAGGCGCACAACCTCATCATGTCGATGTACGCGGGGATCTCCAAGGCCGAGCGCCGCCGGATCCAGGTCCGGGTTCGCGCCGCAATGACAGCCCAGACCGAGTTCGAAGGGCGCTTCCTGGGCGGGCGTCCGCCGTACGGGTATCGTCTGGCCGACGCCGGGCCTCACCCCAACCCGCACCAGGCCGCCGCAGGAGCGCGGCTCCACCGGCTTGCCCTGGATCCGCCGGCGGCGGCCGTGGTGAGGAGAATCTTCATGTTCCGGCATGACGGGTTGGGGGCCGGGCGGATCGCCGCCACCCTCAACGCTCAGGGAGTGCCCTGCCCGTCCGCCCATGACCGCGCGCGGAATCCCCACCGCTCCGGCGAGATGTGGACGGACGGCACTGTGCTGTCGATCCTCCGTAACCCCCGCTACACCGGCTATCAGGTGTGGAACAAGCAACGTACGACCGAGGTGCTGATCGATCCCCGTGAAGTCGTTATGGGTGTCCATCAGGTGAGGCAGAGCAATCCCGAGTCCGCATGGGTGCGGTCACGGCGTCCCGCCCACCCCGCCATCATCAGCGTCGAGGACTTCGACCGTGCCCAGTTCGCTCCGGTGATCCTCGGCACGCCACGGACCTATGCGTTCAGAGGACTGCTGCGCTGCGGCTTCTGCCAGCGGTCCATGGAAGGGTCGTGGACCAACAACCGGTCCAACTATCGATGCCGTCAAGGGCATCATCGGAACGTCTTCATCCGGGAAGACAAGGTGGCCGAGCACCTGGGTGCGTTGCTCATCCGAGCGGTTGCGGAGTCACAGAGCCGGAGCGACCTGGAAATGATCGAGATTCCGCGCGTCCTCGCCGAACAGGTCGCTCTGTGCCGTTCGATGGGGCTGACGCTGACCTACCAGGCGGACATCCCGGCGCTCGTGACGGTCGTCCGAGGCGAAAGAATCACCATCAGGACGTGACAGACGGCTCCCCAGCGACTCGAACCCCCATGGAGGACTATGCAGTGCACCCATAGCTGAACCGGTCGATAAATGCGAAACGCCCGGATAAAACTGCCCGAGCGTCGGCTCAATCCTGCATATCCATGCGTTCCCATGAATGATCTTGGTGTCCGAGGGGGGACTTGAACCCCCATGCCCATCACTGGGCACTAGCACCTCAAGCTAGCGCGTCTGCCTATTCCGCCACCCGGACTTGGTGCCTGCACGTGGGACCGTCATCCCGCGTCGGCTCACACAGATTAGCACTGTCCGGCGTGTGGGTCATACCGAGAATCAGACGCCCCATGCCCACTCCTCCGGGACGCGAGCGGACGGCAGGATGGAAGGCACCAGCCGTACGTGAACAGGAGGACCACGCTGTGACCGACCGAAGCGCGGCAGACACGGGGAGAGGCGCATGACTCCGCTCAACGGCGAGGACGAGGTCGTCGGCCTGTGCCGGGACCTGATCCGCATCGACTCCACGAACGCGGGTGACAACGCGGGTCCGGGCGAGCGCCGGGCCGCCGAGTACGTCGCGGAGAAGCTCGCCGAGGTGGGGCTCGAACCGCGGATCCTCGAATCCGACACCGGGCGGGCCAACGTCATCGCCCGCATCGAAGGGGCGGACTCAGGGCGGGGAGCGCTTCTGCTCCACGGGCATCTGGACGTCGTCCCGTTCAACGCGGCCGACTGGACACATCACCCGATGAGCGGCGAGATCGCCGACGGCTGCGTGTGGGGCCGTGGCGCGGTGGACATGAAGGACATGGACGCCATGATCCTCGCCGTCGTACGGCAGCGGCTCAGCCAGAACAGGAAGCCTCCGAGAGACGTCGTGCTGGCGTTCACGGCCGACGAGGAGGCCGGAGGGAACTACGGCGCGCAGTGGCTCGTCGATCATCACCCGGACGTCCTGGAGGGCTGCACCGAGGCGATCGGCGAGGTCGGCGGCTTCAGTGTGAGCATCTCGGACAGCCGTCGTCTCTATCTCATCGAGGCGGCGGAAAAGGGCATCGCCTGGATGAAGCTGACCGCGACGGGCCGGGCCGGCCACGGCTCGATGCTCAACGACGAGAACGCCGTCACCGAGCTCGCCGAGGCGATCGGCCGCCTGGGCCGCTACCAGTGGCCCGTACGGCTCACGCCGACCGTCCAGTCCTTCTTCCGCGAGGCGTTCGACATCGAGCTGAAGGCGGAGGACGCGGAGGAGGCCGTGGCCAAGCTGGGCCCGCTCGCCCGGATGGTCGGCGCCACCCTGCGGAACACGGCCAATCCCACCATGCTGGACGCCGGGTACAAGGCCAACGTCATCCCCCAGAGCGCCTCGGCGCACGTGGACGGGCGTTTCCTGCCCGGCTATGAGGACGAGTTCTTCGGCACGGTGGACGAGCTCCTCGGGCCGAACGTCACCAGGGAGTTCGTCTACCACGACGTCGCGCTGGAGACGGCCTTCGAGGGCTCTCTGGTCACGGCGATGTCCGACGCGCTCCAGGAGGAGGATCCCGGCTCCAAGGCCGTGCCGTACACGCTGAGCGGGGGCACCGACCTCAAGGCGTTCAGCCGTCTGGGCATCCGCGGGTTCGGCTTCGCGCCCCTGCGTCTTCCGGCGGATCTAGATTTTTCCGGAATGTTCCATGGGGTCGATGAGCGGGTTCCGGTGGATTCGCTCAAGTTCGGGGTTCGGGTTCTTGACCGTTTCCTCGATTACTGCTGAGAAACCGGTTGCGATCACTTGGCGTATCGATAAAGTAACTCTGCGTTGAGGGGTTGATCCGCACCAAGGCGGACTCGGTGGATCTCGGGGAGGTCGCGTGGCACGCACGGCGGAAGATCGGTCGCGGGCAGAGATGCCCGCCGCCGACCCGTGCGTGCCCGCGACTGCTTCCGAGACCGGCGGGAAGAGCCGGATGGCGCGGTTCGTGGCCGGCTCGCGGCTGGTCCGCTTTCTGATCGTGAGCGGATTCGTCGCCGTCGCCTGGTTGCTCGGTGTGATCTTCGGCGTCTTCGGCACGGCTTCGGCCAGTGCCGACGCGGCTCCCTCAGCTGTCGTCACCGGGTCGGTCATCGATGGCGGTGCCTCCACGAGAGCCGACGGTTTCCCCACGAGTGACGATGCCGTGGTCAACGCCGAAGCGATGGCCGGGCGCACGGTCGACGGGCTGACCAGCCAGTCGACGCCCGGATTCCCATCACCGTCCACCGCGGACCACACCCCAGGGAGCCATGGCATGGTTCCGCAAGGGAGCGGTGGATCGATCCTGTTCGGGGATGTCGCACGATCCTTCTACGACGTGCGGCTTGTGGCGCTGCCCGCGCCTGTCGCGGCAGTCCTTCCCCCGGTCGTGCGCACAGCGGCGGACGACCCATCCTTCTCGCCTGACTGATCCCGCGTTCACGCCGGTCCGCCTCATCGAACACCGGACCGGTGGCGGAGCATGCCCTGCGACGGCCTCGATTCCTCCGAGCCGTGCCGCCTGAGCGTCTCCGTGCGGGTTGACGCGAGTTTTCCCAAATCCCTCGTGACGGTCCACGGCCCCGCTGTGCCCTGGCCCGGACCTCCGTCGCGAGTTGTCAGGTATCCCCCAAAGAACCTAGGAGCATCCATCATGCGAACGTGGGCGAAGGGTTCGACCCCCGTGGCGCTTCTCGCCGTCGGTGTCATGTCCCTCGGCAGCGGTACGGCTTTCGCCGACACCTCGGGCAGCGGCTCGATCGGTGGCGGCAACCAGCTCAACCTCCCCATCTCACTTCCGATCGACATCAGCGGCAACGCCGTCGCCGTCGCCGGTGACTCGTCCGCGACGTCGCAGGGCGGCGCGTCGGTCGTCAACGGCGGCCGCGGCAACGGCGGTGGTGGTGCCGGGGGCAACGTCACCAACGGTGAGCACAGCATCCTGGGCGGGAACCAGATCGTCGCCCCGATCACCGCGCCGATCAACGCCTGCGGCAACGCGGTCGCGATCTTCGGCGACGCCACCGCGGGCTGCAAGGGCGGCGCGTCCGTCAAGAACTCCGGATCGGGGGCCGGCGGCAACCGGACCTCCGGCCGGTCCTCGATCCTCGGCGGCAACCAGGTGGTCGCCCCGATCACGGCCCCGATCAACCTGTGCGGTAACTCGGTCGCCGTTCTGGGTGAGGCGTTCTCCGGCTGCAAGGGCGGCGCCTCGGTCGACGGCCCGGGCAACGGCGGCGGGCACGGCTACCGCGGTCACGGGCACGGTCACGGTCACGGTCGTCCCGGCGGGGCCGGAGGCAACGTCACCAACGGTGAGCACAGCATCCTGGGCGGGAACCAGATCATCGCCCCGATCACCGCGCCGATCAACGCCTGCGGCAACGCGGTGGGCAACGCCAACGCCGGTTGCGCCGGTGGCACGTCCGTGAAGAACTCAGGGGCCGGCACGGGCGGCAACGTCACCTCGGGTCGTTCCTCGATCCTCGGTGGAAACCAGATCCTCGCTCCGGTCACGGCGCCGGTCAACGTCTGCGGTAACTCGGTCGGCGTACTGGGTGACGCCTTCTCCGGCTGCAAGGGCGGTGCCTCGGTCAGCGGTGGCGCCGGTGGCGGCGCGGGTCGCAACGTCACCAGCGGTGAGCACAGCATCCTGGGCGGGAACCAGATCGTCGCCCCGATCACCGCGCCGATCAACGCCTGCGGCAACGCCGTGGCCGTGCTCGGCGGCGCCAAGGCCAACTGCAAGGGCGGCGCCTCGGTCAACGGTGGCGCCGGCGGCGGCGCGGGTCACAACGTCACCAGCGGTGCACACAGCATCCTGGGCGGGAACCAGATCGTCGCCCCGATCACCGCGCCGATCAACATCTGCGGCAACGCCGTGGCCGTGCTCGGCGACGCCGCGGCAGGATGCCTCGGCGGCGCCAGCGTGGGCGGCGGGCAGTGGCACGGCCGCAAGACCTTGCACGGCATCTGGAACAAGGGCGCGCACAAGGCCGTGCCGGTGAAGACCAGCGGGATGCTGTCCACCCTGCCGATGGTCCCCGGCGCCGCGGACAGCGGGGTGCTCCCCACCGCCGCGCTGACGCCGAGCCGGCCCGCCGCGGGCAAGGGAGGCGCCGGTGCGGCGCTCGCCCCGGTGACGGGCCTGGTCGGTTCGCTGCCCGTCGCGAACGGCCTCGGAGGAGCGAACGCCCTCGGTGGGGCGAGCGACGTGCTCCCGCTCGGTGACCTCGGCCTGATGAGCGCCGAGCAGCCGGTCGGCGTGACCGGGATGAACCCCGGCTCGCTCATCGCGCTGGCCCTGGGCGCCATGTTCGCCGCCTCGGCGACCATGTTCGCGGTCGTGCGCCGCTTCCGCCTCCGCGGCGAGAGGTAAGAAACATCTCACCCGCCCGGGGCACGCGGTGGCAACCGGTTGCCGATCCGGCCCCGGTGCGGGTGACCACGAGCGCTCATCGCCCAGGTGGTTGGCAAGGCCAACAGCCCGGCGAATGAGCAGAGGCGCTTCCTCCCCCTCCAGGTGACGCACCCGGAGTGGGAGGAAGTGGAAAAGCTTCGTCACGCCTCTGGCGGGATCGGCCCAAGGCCGCTCTCACCAGGCCGGTACGGCGAAGCCGCGAAGAGCTTGCCCGCTCCGGGGGCGCGGCCCGGGGCGGGCAAAGCCATGCCGATCAAGCCATCTCGATCAAGGCATGCCGACCATCCGCGGACGTGGTCACATGGTGCGGACGACACGTATGATCTTGCGGCGCAGTCGGACACGCCTGCTTCCGTCGGGATAAAGTCGCAGCCGGTCCAGTTCCCAGCTTCCGTACTCGGCATGCTCCGTGAGAACCTGCCTGGCGACCTCACGTGAGGTCCCGCACGGCAGATAGAGGTCCTTGTAGGAGTAGTCCAGCACAGCGATTAGTCTCCGAGAGGTGTGTTAGGGGAACCCGCCTGGCTCTATTCTGCGTCCTCGTGGATAGAAGGTCCAGGTGAGTTACACACCGGGGCGGGACCGGGTAGCCCGAGGGGGAAGGACTTCCGGCGACGGGTTACCGTCGAAACGATCCCGTGGCCGGGCCGGGCGAAGGATCAGCCGACCCTGCTGTGAGGGCGGCTGTCCCGACTGGGAACACGGGGAACGACAGGGAACAGCGAGGTAGGAAGCAGCGTGCCAGCCAAGGACGGCAACGCCGGCGCAACCCGCCTGGTGATCGTCGAGTCGCCTGCCAAGGCGAAGACCATCGCCGGGTACCTCGGGCGCGGCTACATCGTGGAGTCCAGCATCGGTCACATCCGTGATCTTCCGGAGAGGGCCGATGACATCCCTGAGAAGTACAAAGGAGAGGCATGGGCCCGTCTGGGGGTGAACGTCGACCATGAGTTCGAGCCGCTCTATGTCGTCAACCCGGACAAGAAGTCCCAGGTCTCCAAGCTGAAGCAGCTGCTCAAGGACGCGGACGAGCTCTACCTCGCCACTGACGAGGACCGCGAGGGCGAGGCGATCGCCTGGCATCTGCGTGAGGTGCTCAAGCCCAAGGTGCCGGTGCACCGGATGGTCTTCCACGAGATCACGCCGCACGCCATCCAGGACGCCGTCTCCAACCCGCGCGACCTCGACCTCCGGCTCGTGGACGCCCAGGAGACCCGGCGCATCCTCGACCGGTTGTACGGCTACGAGGTCAGCCCGGTCCTGTGGAAGAAGGTCAAGCCCCGGCTGTCGGCCGGCCGCGTGCAGTCCGTGGCGACGCGGCTGGTGGTCGAGCGCGAGCGGGATCGCATGGCGTTCACCGCCGCGAGCTACTGGGACCTGCAGGCCCTCTTCGACACGGGCAGGGACGAGGATCCGCGCAGGTTCAGCGCCACTCTGACCGCCGTGGACGGCAGGCGGGTCGCGCAGGGCCGTGACTTCGCCTCCACGGGCACGCTGAAGAGCGCCGACGTCCTCCACCTGGACGAGGCCGCCGCCGGAGCGCTGGCGGGACGCCTGGGGAACGCGTCGTACGCCGTCACGTCGGTGGAGCGCAAGCCGTACACGCGCAAGCCGTACGCGCCGTTCAGGACGACGACGCTGCAGCAGGAGGCGAGCCGCAAGCTCGGCTTCTCGGCGAAGTACACCATGCAGATCGCCCAGCGGCTCTACGAGAACGGCTTCATCACCTACATGCGTACCGACAGCATCACGCTGTCGGAGACCGCCGTCGCCGCCGCCCGCGGCCAGGCCATCAAGCTGTACGGCTCCGCGTACGTGCCGGACAAGCCGCGCGTCTACGCCAGCAAGGTCAAGAACGCCCAGGAGGCGCACGAGGCGATCCGCCCGTCCGGTGAGGAGTTCCGCACCCCGGGCGAGACCGGGCTGGCCGGGGACATGTTCCGGCTGTACGAGCTGATCTGGCAGCGTACGGTCGCGTCCCAGATGAAGGACGCGGTCGGCGAGTCGGTGTCGGTGAAGGTCGGCGGCACGTCCAGCTCCGGCGAGAACGTCGAGTTCGGCGCGACCGGCCGCACGATCACCTTCCACGGCTTCCTCAAGGCGTACGTCGAGGGCGCGGACGACCCGTCGACCGACAGGGACGACGCCGAGAAGCGGCTGCCCAACCTGTCGGAGGGCGAGCGGCTGACCGCGGCCGAGCTGAACGCGCTGGCGCACTCGACCAAGCCGCCCGCGCGCTACACCGAGGCGTCGCTGGTCAAGGAGCTGGAAGACCGCGAGATCGGCCGCCCGTCGACGTACGCGTCGATCATCGGCACGATCCTCGACCGGGGGTACGTGTTCAAGAAGGGCACCGCGCTGGTGCCGTCCTTCCTCGCGTTCGCCGTGGTCAACCTGCTTGAACAGCATTTCGGCAACCTCGTCGACTACGACTTCACCGCGGACATGGAGAAGGTCCTCGACGACATCGCCAACGACCGCGCGGAGCGGGTGCCCGAGCTGCGCCGGTTCTACTTCGGCGGGGACGGCGACGAGGGTCTCAAGGAGATGGTCACCGACCTGGGCGAGATCGACGCCAAGGAGATCAGCTCCTTCCCGATCAGGGGCAGCGACATCGTGATCCGGGTCGGGCGCTACGGCCCCTACCTCGACCGCGACGGCGCCCGGGTGAACGTGCCCGAGGACATGACGCCCGACGAGCTCACCGCCGAGAAGGCCGAGGAGCTGTTCACCCGTCCGAGCGGTGACCGCGAGCTGGGCAAGGACCCGGTCACCGGCAACGTCATCGTGGCCAAGAGCGGGCGGTTCGGCCCGTACGTCACGGAGATCCTGCCGGAGGAGCCGGCGCCCGCCGAGGGCAAGAAGCGCACCAAGAAGGCCGAAGTGCCCAAGGCGCGGGCGAGCTCCCTGTTCAAGACCATGTCGCTGGACACCATCACGCTGGACGACGCGCTGAGGCTGCTGGCGATCCCCCGGGTCGTCGGGGAGATCGACGGCGAGGAGGTGACCGCGCAGAACGGCAAGTTCGGGCCCTACATCAAGAAGGGCACCGACTCGCGGTCGCTCGCCTCCGAGGAGGACCTGCTGACGGTCACCATCGACCAGGCCAGGGAGCTGTTCGCGCAGCCCAAGGCCCGGGGCAGGGGCCGGGCCGCGGCCGCTCCGCCGTTGCGCGAGCTGGGCGACGACCCGAACTCCAAGAAGCCCGTGGTGGTGAAGGAGGGGCGCTTCGGGCCGTACGTGACGGACGGCGAGACGAACGCCTCGCTGCGCAAGGGCGACACGGTCGAGGACATCACGATCGAGCGGGCCGCCGAGCTGCTGGCGGAGCGTCGCGAGCGTGCCCCCGCGCCCAAGCGGACCACGACCCGGGCGAAGAAGGCGCCCGCGAAGAAGCCCGCGGCCAAGTCCTGACCGGGTTTCCGGCCGGGTAGGCTCAGCGCGCTCTCAGGACTCGCTTCGTAAGATCGTCCGGCAGCGGAGCGAGGGGAGTACACCGTGGGGTTCCTGATCACGATCGTGGTCGTCGTGGTCGCCGTGCACGTCTACCTGTGGTGGCGGCTGGTCAGGCCGGCCACCCGCCCGGGGAGCCTCCCGCGCCGGGTGTTCACCTGGGCGCTGGTCGTGCTCGGGGTTCTGCTGCCGTTGGCCGTCGCCGGAGGCCGGGTCTTCGGGATGACGTTCGAGCACGTCATCGCGTGGCCCGGCTACATGTGGCTGGCCGTGATGTTCTACCTGCTCGTGTTCACGGTGGCCCTGGAGGTTCCCCGGGCGATCGCCCTGCTGCTGGCCAGGCGTTCCGAAAAGTCACCTGGGCCGGGGGAATCCCGTGAGCCTGTGGATTCTGGTCGGCCTGTGGATTCAGGCGATCCTGTGCTCGGATCGCCTCTGGCGCCGGGACCGGCCACCGGATTGGGAACGTCCGGGGCCTCGGCGATATCCACAGCCCCGGCGATATCCGCCGGACCGGGAACGTCCCGGGTCGACCGGCGGGTGTTCATCGCGCGCACGGCCGCCACGGTCGCGGGCGTCGGGGCGCTGGCCACGGTGGGGTACGGCGTGCGCACGGCCCTGGGCGACCCGGTGATCGAGCGGATCCCGGTGCGGCTGCCCCGGCTGGATCCGCGGATGAGCGGTCTGCGGCTCGCCGTGGTCAGCGACATCCACATCGGGCCGTTGACCGGGAAGGGCCACGCCGAGCGCATCGTCCGGATGATCAATGGCCTCCAGGCCGACGTGGTCACGATCGTCGGCGACCTGGTGGACGGGACCGTGGCCGAGCTCGGGCCGCTGGCGGCTCCGTTGCGCCACCTTGAATCCCGCTATGGGGCATATTTCGTGACCGGTAACCACGAGTACTACACGTCCAACGGGCCACAGGAGTGGATCGAGGAGCTGAACTCCCTCGGCGTGCGGTCGCTGCGCAACGAGCGGGTCGAGATCGCCCACGCGGGAGCCGTACTCGACCTGGCGGGGATCAACGACCTGAACGGAACGCTGTCCGGGGACGGCCCCGACTTCGCGAAGGCCCTGGGCGGGCGGGACGCCGCGCGGCCGGTCGTGCTGCTCGCGCACCAGCCGGTCCAGATCAGGCAGGCCGCGGGGTACGGCGTCGATCTCCAGCTGTCCGGGCACACCCACGGCGGGCAGATGGCGCCGTTCAACCTGGCGATTCCTCTGCAGCAGCCGGTGGTCGCGGGGTTGGACAAGGTGGACGGCACCCAGATCTACGTCACCCGGGGCGCGGGGTACTGGGGGCCGCCGGTCCGGGTCGGTGCCCCGCCGGAGATCACCCTCATCGAGCTCAGGGCCTGATTTCCGGGCGTGTACCGTCCGTCCGAGCGGGATGACGGGCGCGTCGGCGGGAAAAGTGGGCGGCCGATCTCGCGTCCGTCCTGCGGGACAGGGCGGGACGTACTACCCTCAGGCGACGAGCGGGCGGAAAACCGGCCCCCTCGTACTCTTTTCCCGCCCAGCGAGCACCTGGATACGCTGACATCATGAGCACCCACGGCCGGGCAGCCAGGCGACGCAAGCCGCCGAACGTGCTGGCGAACGCGCCCTTCCGCAGGCTGTGGACGGCCATGTCGGTCTGCAGCCTCGGCGACTGGTTGAACATCATCGCCCTGACCGCCCTGGCGGGAAACCTCACCGCCGGATCGGGATACCAGGCGCAGAGCCTCGCCATCGGCGGTGTGTTCATCGCCAAGATGCTGCCCGCGATCCTTCTCGGTCCGCTCGCGGGCGCGGTCGCGGACCGGTTCGACCGCCGGTTGGCGATGGTGACCGCGGACATCGTCAGATTCGCCGTGGTCGCCTCGATCCCCCTGGTGGGGAGCTACCAGTGGGTGATCATCGCGACGCTGCTCGTCGAGTGCGCGAACCTGTTCTGGGTGCCGGCCAAGGACGCGACGGTGCCCAACCTCGTGCCCAAGGAGCGGCTGGAGGAGGCCAACCAGCTCAACCTGCTCGTCACGTACGGCACGGCCCCTGTCGCGGCCGCGCTCTTCGCGATCCTGTCGGCGGTCATGGGCATGTTCACCACGGCCGTCCCCGGGCTCGCCGTTCGGCCCACCGACGTGGCCCTGGGCGTCAACGCCCTGGCCTACCTGGTCTCCGCGAGCCTGATCTTCACGCTGCGGGACATTCCGAAGGACCACATCCTCAGGGTGTCCACGCCGTCCGTGCTGCGGCAGGTCGTCGAGGGCTGGCGGTTCGTCGGCGGCAACCGCGTGGTGCGCGGGCTGATCATCGGGATGCTGGGCGCCTTCGCCGCCGGGGGCGCGGTCGTCGGCGTGGCCAAGGCGTACGTGACCGCCCTGCAGGGCGGCGACGCGGGCTACGGCGCCGTCTTCTGCGCGGTCTTCCTGGGCATGGGAATCGGCATGTTCTTCGGCCCCCGTCTGCTCGGGGAGCTGTCCAGGCGGCGCATGTTCGGCCTGACCATCGTCCTCGCCGGGCTGACCCTCGCGGCCATCGCGCTCATCCACAACCTGGCCCTCGTCATCGTGCTCACCGTGCTCCTGGGCACGTGCGCGGGCACCACCTGGATCATCGGTTACACACTGATCGGCCTGGAGGTCGAGGACGGCCTGCGCGGCCGTACGTTCTCCTTCCTGCAGTCGCTGGCCAGGGTGGTGCTGCTCCTGGTCGTCGCGCTGGCCTCCGCGCTCGGCGGCCTCGTCGGCTCGCACCTCCTCGTGGTCGCGGGCATGACCTACAGCTTCGACGGCTCGAACGTGGTCCTGCTCCTGGGCGCGCTGCTCGCGGTGATCGTCGGCCTGCTCGCGCTGCGGCACATGGACGACCGGCCCGGCGTCCCGATCGGGGCGGACCTGTTCGCCGCGCTGCGGGGCGAGAAGTTCGTCGTCCAGGACGACGACCAGCGCCCCGGCCTGTTCGTCGCCTTCGAGGGCGGTGAGGGCTCGGGCAAGACGACCCAGTCGAGACTGCTCGCCATCTGGCTGCGCGACCAGGGCTTCGACGTGGTGCAGACCCGCGAGCCGGGGTCGACCAAGGTCGGCATGCGGTTGCGCGCCATCCTCCTCGACGCCGCCCACCAGGGGTTGTCGGCGCGGTCCGAGGCCCTGCTGTACGCGGCGGACCGGGCCGAGCACGTCGAGAAGGTCATCCGTCCGGCGCTCCAGCGTGGCTCCACGGTGGTCTGCGACCGCTACGTCGACTCGTCGCTGGCCTATCAGGGGGCCGGGCGGGCGCTCGACCCCGAGGACGTGGCGCGCGTCAACTCCTGGGCGACCGGTGGCCTGCTCCCCGACCTGACCGTGCTCATCGACGTTCCCCCGTCGGTGGGGTTGCGCCGGATGGCCTCGCCCGCCGACCGGATCGAGTCCGAGCCGATGGAGTTCCACGAGCGGGTCCGGCGGGAGTTCCGGGCGCTCGCGGCCGCCGCTCCCGACCGTTACCTGGTCGTGGACGGCACGCTCCCGCAGAACGAGATCTCCCGGCTCATCCAGGACCGGGTCCGCGAGGTGCTGCCCGATCCGGTGCCGCAGGAGACCGAGGCGGCCACCGGCACCATCCCCGCCATCCGCGACTGACAGCCGCCCGTGGAAGGGCCGAGTCCGCCCGCGAACCCACGGTAGGTTGTGCCCGTGGGTGTGTTCGAGGATCTGGTGGGCCAGGAGCGGGCGACGACCGTGTTGCGGCAGGCCGTGTCCGCCGCCGCCGACGCCCTCGCGGGTGGCCGCGGCGCCGGGATGACCCACGCGTGGTTGTTCACCGGTCCTCCCGGGTCGGGGCGATCCGACGCCGCCCGCGCCTTCGCGGCGGCGCTGCTCTGTCCCGACCAGGGCTGCGGCCACTGTGATTCCTGCCACCAGGTCGAGATCGGTTCCCATCCCGACCTGACCTGGGTGCGGCCGGAAGGGCTCTCCTACAGCGCCAGGCAGACCCGTGATCTCGTGCTCAAGGGCGCGGGGGCGCCGACGCTCGGGCGCTGGCGGATCGTGCTGTTCGAGGATGCCGACCGTGCGACGGAGGCCGCCGCCAACGCGCTGCTCAAGGCCATCGAGGAGCCGCCGCCCCGGACGGTCTGGTTGCTCTGCGCGCCGTCTCCGGACGACATGATCATCACGATCCGGTCCCGCTGCCGCGTGGTGACCCTCCGTACGCCGCCCACCGATGCGGTCGCGCACGTGCTCGCGACCAGGGACGGCGTCCCGGACGACGTCGCGTGGTTCGCGGCCCGGGCGGCCCGCGGGGACATCGGCCGGGCCCGGCGGCTGGCCCTCGACGAGGAGGTACGGCGGCGCCGCGAGGAGGTGCTGTCCATCCCCGCGTCGCTGAGCGGGGTGAGTGAGTGCATCGCGGCGGCGGAGCGGCTGGTGAAGACCTCCACCGAGGACGCCGACGCCGCGACGGCCACGCTCAACGAGGCGGAGACCGCCGAGCTGCGCAAGGTCTACGGCGAGGGTTCCACCGGGAAGGGGCTCAACAAGGGGCTGGTCCGCGGCGGGGCCGGGGCGCTGAAGGAGCTGGAGACCCTCCAGAAGTCGCGCGCCACCCGGATCAAGCGCGATTCGATCGACGTGGCCCTGCTCGATCTGGTGGCGTACTACCGGGACGTCCTCGCGGTCCAGCTCGGAGCCGGCGTGGAGCTGGCCAACGAGGACCGCAGGCGCGAGGTGGAGGCCCTCGCCGGAGGCTCGACCCCCGAGGACACGCTGCGCCGTACGGAAGCCATCATGATCTGCCGGGAGCGCCTCGCGGCCAACGTGAACCCCCAGATCGCGGTGGAGGCGATGACGCTCGCGCTCCGGGATCCCCGGCTTCTGCGGTAGCGCTCTCGCGATTCGGGCCGTGTCGCGAGCAACCTGACGGGTGATCCGGCGTCTCTGGTACATGCAGGCCGAAACGCTGGATCTCCATAAACCTCCCGGGGGGTCGGTGAACACCTCGGAAGCCGCGGATGACACGATCGCGGGACTTTACGCCGAGCACGCGCTCGGCCTCGCCAGGCTGGCGCTGATCATGCTCGGCGATCGCGAGGCGGCGGAGGACGTGGTCCAGGAGGCGTTCCTCGGCCTCCACCGCCGGTTCGGCGGCCTGCGCGACCGGAGCAAGGCCCTCACGTACCTGCGGTCCGCGGTGCTCAACAACGCCCGAAGTGTGTTGCGCAGGAGGCGGCTGCCGTCCTGGTTCGCCGGGACGTACGAGCCGCCGGTCTGGTCCGCGGAGTCCGCCGCCCTCCTCGGGGCCGAACGGCGCGAGGTCATGGAGGCGCTGCACCGCCTGCCCCGGCGGCAGCGTGAGGCGCTCGTGCTGCGCTACTACGGCGACCTCTCGGAAGAGGAGACCGCGCAGGTCATGGGCATCAGCAGGGGCACCGTCAAGTCGACCACCTCCCGAGCCCTGGACGCGCTCGGCCGACTGCTTGGGGACGCACGATGAACGACATCATCAACCGCCTGCGCGACGCCACTCAGGCCGTGGGCGAGACCATCGATCACGTCCCGGGTCTCGCTCCGGGTCTCGCGTCGGGTCTCGCCATGGGCGAGTCGGGTGAGCCGGGCGGGAGCCGTACGAGAAGGTCCTGGCTGGTCCCGGTCGCCGCGGCTGCGTCCGTGACCGTCGCGGTCGCGGGTGGCGTGGCCGTCGCGCGGGGCGGAGACGGCGGCCTCGGCCAGGTCGCCGCGACGGGTGCGGGCCCGGCCGCCGTGCCCACGTTCTTCGCGGACGCGGGGGAGGACGGGATCACGGTCAGGAGCGTGAACGGCGGAACCGAGACGTCCCGCGTTCCGGAACCCTCGGACAAGGAGCGGTTCGTCAGCATTCAGGCGGCCCAGGACAACCGCCTCTTCTACGCGGTGTCCGCGTCGGACGACTGCCGGCCACGCCTGTACCGGTTCGTGCTGGACGAGGCCGGGAAGATCGGCTCGTTCGACACGCTGCCGTTCGCGCCGCCCGAGGGCACCAGGCCGACGTCTCTGGCGGTCAGCGGTGACGGGACCAAACTGGCGTACGGCACCGCGCCGTGCGGCCGCGAGCCGGGAACCGGAAGCCTGGTGGTGGCGGACACCACGACCGGCGACAGCCGTACCTGGACCGCGAAGGACGGCACCGGGGCGACCAACCTGTCGATGACGGCCGACGGACGCCTCGTACTCTTCACGCGAGATGCCGCGAGCGTGGCCGCCGTGGCGGAGCCCGCGCTCGTCGTCGAACCGTCGGCCACGCTGGCGGCGGAGGTCCCGGTGAAAGAAGAGGAGGCCGTGTCATCGTCGTCACCCGCGGTCTCGATCACTGTCACGGCCACCCCGGGCATCCGGAGCGACGAGAAGGACGACCCCGGTCCGGCCGTGGTGAACGCGGTGCCCACGGCAGCGGTGACCGCGATCCCGGCGGAGCCGGTCGTCACGTCTGATCCGACGGCGACCGCTCCGGCGACGATCCTCCCGAGTCCGATACCGACCGCCGTGGCGAGCCTTGTACCGGCCGAGGAGTCCTTGTCGTGGTGCCGCTTCGCGGTGGAGTCCGTCCCCGCCACACCGGCTGACGCGCCGTCGGCCGGGAAGACGGGTGAGCCTTCCGAGCCGGCCGAGTTGAAGGTAACCGTTCAGGTGTGTCCCGACTCGCCCGAGGTGGGGTTGCTCGACACGGGCGCGCCGGGGGACAGCCTGGACAGGGCGACCACGTTCTCGCTTCTCAATGAGAGCGACGGCGCGTCCGGGGGCGTACTCGGGGCGAAGATCAGCCCGGACGGCACGAGGATCGTGGCCGCGCTGGGCGACATGGACGTCGTGCTCGCCGACGGAAAGCTGCCGCCGTCGTCGGGACCCACCGGCCTCGCCGCGTTCAGCACGGACGACGGGCGGCCGCTGGGCGTCTTCCATCGCCAGGCCGGCACGTCGGGACTCCGGCTGCTCGACATCGACGGCACCGGGGAGAACATGCTCGTCACGCGGGACGGCGAGATCGGCGCGGTCGACGGCTCGGGCTATCGGACCCTGGTGGACACCGGCGACGCCCTCGTGAACTTCGGTTCCAGGATCGCCTGGTAACCGTATGCCGCCGGTTCGGCCGGTCCGCGGGGTGTCTTCCCCGGGGGCCGGCCGTTCTTGTTTCCGCCGCGTCGATGCGGGGCCGCAGAGGGCGCATGACCATGGCGCCGCGGGAGGGGACACCCGCACGGAAGCAGAAGGGTTTCTTCCGAAACACAAGCAGCAGAAGCCACAGCGGTCGCGTCTCTGTTGCGTGAAAGCCGAACTGCTCTCCCATGGAGAGCCCTTGATCCGGGAACGCGTCGACGTCGCGGCGCTGTTCGCCGACCATCATCTCGGCCTGGTACGGCTGGCGTTGCTCATGGTGGGTGACGTCGGCACGGCCGAGGACGTCGTCCAGGAGGCGTTCGCGCGCACCCACGCCGGACGGCGGCGGTTGCGCGATCCCGGCCGTGCCCTGGCGTACGTGCGGTCGGCCGTGCTCAACGGCTGCCGGTCCGTGCTGCGGCGCAGGAGCGTCGCCTTCCGCCGGGCCGTGCCGTACGAGGAGATCGCCGACACCATGGGCGTCGCCGGGAGCACGGCGCGCTCCACCATCACACGCGGGCTCGCCGCCCTCGCCCGGACCCTTGGGGAGGAATCATGATCGAACAACGTCTGCGCGAAGCCCTGTCCGAGGCGGCGGCGACCGCCGATCTCCGCTCCGTCCGCCCGCTGAGCGCGCCGCGAGGGCGCTCTCGCGTACGGGTCTCCCGGTTCGTGGTCGTCCCCGCCGTCATGGTCGCCGCCGTCTCCGTCGGAGTCTTCCTGCTGGTACGGCCCACGCCTCCGGCGGCGACGGTGGCCCGTCCCGTGGCGTACAGCCTGGCGCAGCTCAGCCTGGCGGGGGCGGGTTCCTGGCACGACGAGGTCGCGGTGTTCCTGTGCAAGAAGAACGACCTCTACCCCGTGTGCAGGAATCATGAGGCGGTGACCGAGGACGAGCGGCAGGTGATCCGCCAGGCGCTGGAGTCCATGCCGGAGGTCGAGTCGGTCCGGTTCGAGACCCAGATGGAGGCGTACGAGAACTTCCGGGCCGACAACGCCGATTCACAGCTTCTCAACGTGATCAAACCAACGGATCTGCCGGAGTCGTTCCGCGCGAAGGTGAAGCCGGGGGCCGATCACAAGGCGGTGGTGCGGGCTGTGGAGCACCTGCCCGGGATCTCCAATGTCATCGACACCGCGTGTGTGCTGGACAGGTCGAAGTGCTGAGGCCCTGACGGTGCACGCGGTCCCGCCCGGCCGAACCGGAGGGCCTAGCCTCGAAGGAGGGCACGTGTGTCGCCGCCCCGAGGAGGGTGTCATGGCCGCCATGTCATCCGCGTCATCTGTGGCGGCTCGTCTGGGGTCCGTGCGGGGATGGCAGGGGGATCTCTACCGGGACCTGCATCGGCATCCTGAGCTGTCCCACCATGAGCGGCGGACCGCCGCGAAGATCGCCGAGCGCCTCAGCCGGACCGGCTGCCAGGTGCGTCAGGGGGTCGGCGGCACCGGTGTGGTCGGGGTGCTGCGCAACGGTGACGGCCCGACGGTGCTGCTCCGGGCGGACATGGACGCGCTGCCGGTGCGTGAGGCGACCGGTCTGCCATACTCCAGCACCGCCACGGTCACGGACCCCGGCGGGCGCGAGATACCGGTCGCGCACGCCTGCGGACACGACGTGCACGTCACCTGTCTGCTCGGCGCGGCCCAGTTGCTCGCCGAGGGGACCGACCGGTGGCGGGGCACGGTCGTGGCGCTGTTCCAGCCGGCCGAGGAGACCGGCGACGGCGCGCGGGCCATGCTCGACGACGGTCTCGCCGGGCTGATTCCCGCCCCGGACGTGGCGCTCGCGCAGCACGTGCTGCCGGCGCCGGCCGGACACGTCGGCACTCATGCCGGTCCGGTGCTCTCCGCCGCCGACAGCGTGCGCGTCACCGTGCATGGGCGCGGAGCCCACGGCTCGATGCCGCAGGCGGCCGTCGATCCCGTGGTCCTCGCGGCGATGATCGTGATCCGGCTGCAGACCATCGTCTCCCGTGAGACCCCGCCGGTAGAGACCTCGGTGGTCACGGTCGGCAGTGTCCAGGCCGGCACGAAGGGCAACGTCATCCCCGATCACGCCGTGCTGGAGCTCAACATCCGCACCTACGGCGAGCGGACCAGAAGCGCGATTCTGGACGCGGTGCGCCGCATCGTCATCGCGGAGTGCCAGGCGTCGGACTGTCCGAAGGCTCCGGAGATCGAGCTGTTCGACCGCTTCCCGCTGACCGACAACGATCCCGCGACCACCGGCCGGGTGGCCGCCGCGTTCGGAGAGTTCTTCGGCGACCGCGCCGGGCCGCTGGGCCGGCAGACCGCCAGCGAGGACTTCAGCGACATCCCGAACGCCCTGGGAGTCCCGTACACCTACTGGGGCATCGGCGGCATCGACCCTGAGACCTACGGCAGGGCCGAGGCCGCCGGCCGCGTGGCGCAGGACATCCCGGTGAACCATTCCGCCGCCTTCGCACCGGTCCCGCAGCCCACCTTGGACACCGGCACCCAGGCCTTGGTCGTCGCCGCTCTCGCGTGGCTCGCCCGCTGACTCACCGTCGGTCCGCGGAACCGCGACCTCCGCCGTATGCGCCCGGGGGCCCCGGAGCGTTGAGGCCGAAGCGGACGCCCACCAGCCGGACGACGAAGCAGACGGCGGCGGCTCCGATCGCGGCGGGGATCCCGTAGACGCCGGTGCGGACCGTGACCGCTGTGACGGTGGCCGCGATCAGGGCGGGGATGGCGTACAGCTCGCTGTACAGCACCGTGGGTATCCGCCGGATGAGCACGTCGCGCAGTGTGCCGCCGCCCACGGCTGTGATCGCGCCGAGGATGATCGCCTGTGCGATGCCGAGCCGGAAGTCCAGCGCCTTGCTCGCCCCGGTCACCGCGAACAGGCTCAACCCGAGGGCGTCGAACACGATGATCGGGCCGGCCAGCCGGTCCAGTCGCCGGCCGAGGCCGTACGCGACCAGGCCGCTCGCGGCCGCGACAGCCAGGTAGCGCCAGTCGCTGAACGTGGCGGGCGGCAAGGAGTCGATCAGGATGTCGCGGATGATCCCGCCGCCCAACGCGGTGACCATGCCGAGAGTGACCACGCCGACGATGTCGAGCCGGGCGGCGCGCACCGCGGTCAGCGCGCCGTTGAGCCCGAAGGCGAAGGTGCCCGTCAGGTCGAGCGCGAGCAGCAGCGGCGGCGGTTCGACGTTCACCTGGCGTGGATACCCGTCATGGGCGCGTTTTCGCTGATGGGACGCCGGGGTTCGAGCTCACGCCGACGATGGTCGCGGCGAAGCCCGGCCGACGCTCGCCCGGTCGGCGTCCCCCGCCGGAGTCGGGCGAGGTCTACCGGGAGCTCCCGCATCGTCCGTACGGTGGGCGCCAAGCCCTGACGGCGCAGCGCCGATGCCGCGTAGGGTGGGGGCGGGCGGCAGCCGTACAAGATCGAGGAGGCCGGGGCGCTTGGGCATGATGATGGCGGTGAGCTTCACTCGCTACGGGCGGCTTTATTACCTCGATCCCGGAGGGCATTCCCCCAAGGTCGGCGACAAAGTGCTCGTGCCGACCGAATCCGGGCCGGAAGTGGCCGAGTGCATCTGGGCGCCGCAGTACGTCAGCGAGGACGTCGACGGCCTGCCGGTCTGCGCGGGCATCGCGACCGAGGAGCACCTGAGCAGGGACGAGACCAATCGCCGGCGCAGGGCCGAGGCACGGAGCGTGTCCAAGCGCCTGATCAAGCGGCACGACCTGCCCATGAAGGTCGTCGGGGTCGACTACGTGGACGCCGACAACGTCTTCACCGTGTACTTCTCGGCCCCGCAGCGCGTCGACTTCCGCGCGCTGGTGCGGGACCTCGCCCGCAACCTCCGGGCCCGGGTGGAACTGCGGCAGATCGGGCCGCGCGACGAGGCACGGCTACAGGGCGGCATCGGGCCGTGCGGGCGCGACCTGTGCTGCGCGACCTTCCTGAAGGACTTCGAGCCCGTCTCGGTCCGGATGGCCAAAGATCAGGACCTTCCGGTCAATCCGCTCCGGATCGCCGGCGCCTGCGGGCGGCTGATGTGCTGCCTGAAATACGAGCACCCGCTGTACGTCGAGGCGCAGCGGACCTTCCCCAGGACGGGTTCCCGGGTGGAGACGGACGAGGGGCCGGGCCAGGTCGTCGGCAGGAACGTGCCGGGCGACTACGTCACCGTGCGGCTCGACGACGGCGGGCGCCGGTGCCAGTGCTCCCGCGCTTCGGTCTGTGGCCCGCGCAAGGCCCACGACGAGAGGTATGAGCCGCAAGCGTGAAGATCCCCCGATCAGGACGGCATGTCCCCCCTTCCCCCTCGCGCCGTACCCGCGGCTTGGCGGCGGCGTTCCTGGCGCTCGCGGTCGTGGCCACGGGGTGCACGACGGACGAGCGGAAACCCGAGGTAGAGGCGAAGGCGAAGGCGCCCACGACCGCGCTCCAGCCGTTCTACAGCCAGAAGCTCGACTGGAGCGACTGCGGTGACGGGTTCCAGTGCGCGCGCGCCGAGGTGCCGCTCGACTACGCCGCGCCGTCCGGGGAGAAGATCGGGATCAGCCTGATCCGGCTGCCCGCCACCGGCGAGCGGATCGGCTCCCTCCTCATCAACCCCGGCGGGCCGGGCGGATCCGGCGTCGACTACGCCCGCGCGGCGCGCTCGGTGCTCAGCGACAAGGTACGGGCCCGGTTCGACGTCATCGGCTTCGACCCGAGGGGTGTGGGCGAGTCGAGCCCCGTCCGCTGCATGTCGGGACGAGATCTCGACGCCTTCGCCAGCCTGGACGCCAGTCCTGACACGCCGGCCGAGGTCGCGGCGCTCGAGAAGGGGTCCGAGGCGTTCGCGACGGCCTGCGGGGCCAAGGCGGCCCGGCTGCTCCCCTTCGTCGGCACGGCCGATGCGGCCAGGGACATGGACGTGCTGCGCGGCGTTCTCGGCGACTCCGGGCTGAGCTACCTCGGCAAGTCGTACGGCACCCATCTGGGCGCGGTCTACGCCGACCTGTTCCCGAAGAACGTCCGCGCGCTGGTCCTCGACGGCGCGGTGGACCCGTCCGTCCCGTCGCTGAAGTCCAACGAGACCCAGGCGGTCGGCTTCGAGGTCGCGCTGAAGGCATTTCTGCAGGACTGCTTCGAGGACGGCGCCTGCCCCTTCTCCAGCCGTACGGTCGAGGGCGCCATGGCCGAGCTCGGCGACCTGCTGAAGAAGGCCGACGAACAGCCGTTGAAGAACACGCTCGGCGACGGCCGCGAGATCAACGAGTCCTGGGCGGTCCTCGGCATCGTCACGCCGCTGTACGAGCGGGAGGCGTGGCCGGTGTTGCGCGAGGCCCTCGGGCACGCCTTCAACGGCGACGGCACCGACCTGCTGCGGATGGCCGACCTGATGCTGGACCGCAAGGCGGACGGCTCGTATTCCAACCAGACCGAGTCGAACATGGCGATCAACTGCGTGGACCGTCCCTACCCCAAGGAGGTCTCCGCGTACGCCAAGGGAGCCGCCGAGGCCCAGAAGGTGGCCCCGCATTTCGGGAATTTCGTGATGTGGGGGTCGTTGCCCTGCGCGTACTGGCCGGTCGCGCCCAAGGGGACCGACAAGAAGATCACAGCCGAGGGCGCGCCGCCGATCGTCGTCGTCGGCACCTCACGCGACCCGGCCACGCCGTACGAGTGGGCGGAGGGGCTGGCCTCCCAGCTCAGCTCGGGTGTCCTGCTCGGATACGACGGTGATGGCCACACCGCGTACCGGACGGGATCCGACTGCGTGGACAAGGCGGTCGACGACTACCTGATCTCGCTCAAGGCTCCCAAGGAGGGCACCATGTGCCCGAAGGTCACGTGACGTCGAGGAGGTGGGCGCGAGAAGGGGCCGCGAGCCTGTAGACTTCTGTACGCTGCCGTACGGCACGCCGCCTTAGCTCAGTCGGCCAGAGCGACGCACTCGTAATGCGTAGGTCTGGGGTTCGATTCCCCAAGGCGGCTCCATCACATAAGACCCCTGACCTGGGCAACCGGGCCGGGGGTCTTTGTTTGTCAGGACAATTTCCCGATCTTGCCAACACTCGTGCCAGGAACGGAAGGGCATGCGGGTCGGTGCGGGTGGCACGGGATCAATGAGGGGGTCCCGTGTCCCGAAGCGCCCTTCGCCAGTGTGAAGCTTCAGTATGCGGATTACGCGCCTGTTCAAGCTGCATGTAGGTGGTAGGTGCCGCAATGCCGTGAGCAGGCCACACTTCTACGTGCAGAAAAGACCGGGTGCGGGATGGCCCTCATGGCTGATGTCTTCGCCAAGGTGGCGTTCTGGTCGAGCAATGCTTGAAACCTGTGGATCTGACGGGAAGGGGTGTACCTTCCCGAATCTGATCAGGTATCT
>NZ_JADDIL010000088.1:0-37330 GCF_020826795.1 Microtetraspora sp. AC03309
TCTCCCACGCAGCACCGCATCAAGTCGCTCTACCTACATCGAGCTCCTTTCCGCGTTCAGGGCGCAAAGCTCCAAGTAAAGGGTTGTCTGCTTCGCCAGTGGCCGGAAGAGGGACTCAGACCTCATCACTCGCGGGGCGAGTTACGTGTCCATGATGAGCCCGTTCCTCCCGGCGCGTGGCGGCAACCCCGAAACACGCCCCTCGGCCTGCGTAGCGCCCCGGTTCATGACAGGCGAGGCAGGCCCGCTGGAGCTTCCAGCGGGCCTGCCTCGCCTGAGATTGGGGGCCGGGCGTTCGGCAGGAGGGTCTGTGGGCCCAGGTCGGGGTGTGTCGGGAAGCCATCGAATCCGGATATCCGCAGGCGCCCGGGCCGAAGCCAACGGATCGGCTACCTGGGGGTAGCTACCCCGTCGGTTGCTGGGCGTCGGCGGCTGCTTGGGCGAATGCGCGGATGAGTGGGGTCTCGCTCGACGTCCAGCTCTCCCGACTTAAGCAGGTCCAGAGGGGAGGCCGGCTGGATCTCGCGGTAATGGAGGCGGGCGTTTGGGTGGCGGGCCAGGAACAGGTCGAGAACGTTCTTGATCTGCGTGGACTGCGGGCCGAGGGTGCCGAGGGTCAGTGTTCCCGTGGTGCCGTCGGCGGTGGCCTGAGCAGTCGCGACCCCTTGCATGATCTGCCGGTAGCCACCCTTGAGCGCTTGGTACAGCTGCTCACCGAGAGGAGAGAGGCGAACGACTCGGGTGGTGCGGTCGAACAGGGGCGCGCCGATGCGCCGCTCCTGCTTTTTGATCGTTTGGCTGACGCGGGCGGGGCTGATGCCCAGCCGCTCGGCCGTACGGCTGAAGTGCAGCTATTCGGCCACCGTCAGAAAGATCTCGATCTCTCGCATCTCCACGGGCAGGCCTCCGAATTCTTCACCTCAGAGTTAAAAGACGTTATCGGATCCGTCGTTGATGCGACGCGGGTGGGTCGGGGAGGCTGGGGCGCGCACAATGTCCCAAATGTGGGCGCGTTCGAAGGCAGCGCAGGAAACTGCCGACTTTGGAGGTTCGGTGCCTGTCGGTTATCTGATCCCTGTGGCGCTCGTCGCGATCGGGACGCTGTTCGCGCTGCGGCCGCTGCCGGGGTGGAGCCCGCTCGGCCGGGTGAGCTACTTCTTCGGGCTGGCCGCCAACGAACTGCCGTTCGCGGCCTTCTTCTGGCTGCTGCTGACCCCGACGGCGCTGGCGTTCGCCGAGGGTGACATCCACTCGGCGGGCGGCTGGGCGACCGTCGCCCTGGCCGCCGTGACAACGATCGGGCTCACGGTCATCGCCTACCGCGGCCTGGGCGAGCGGGCCAGGATCGAGCGCGCGATGGACGCCGGCCTGGGCGCGGGGTGGCGCGCCGCCATCGACACCGACCTCGCCGCCGGACTGCGCCGCCGTCCGCCGTGGGCCCGCATCCTGTTCCTGCCCATCGTCAAGCGCCGCATGGACGTCCGGCGCGTGGCCAACCTCTCCTACGGCGACGCCGGCCTCCGCAACCTGCTCGACCTCTACCACCACCGCTCGCGCCCGCAAGGCGCTCCCGTCATGATCCACCTGCACGGAGGTGGCTACTCCGGCGGCCACAAGAACAGCCAGTCGCTTCCCCTGCTCTACCACCTCGCCGGCCAGGGCTGGGTGTGCGTCAGCGCCAACTACCGGCTCCGGCCCCAGGCCCAGCACCCGGACCACCTGATCGACCTCAAGAAGATCATCGCCTGGGTACGCGAGCACGGCCACGAGTACGGCGCCGACCCCTCGACGCTGTTCGTCGCGGGCAGTTCGGCGGGCGGGCACATGGCGGCGCTGGCCGCGCTCACCCAGAACGACCCCGCCTTCCAGCCGGGCTTCGAGGACACGGACACCTCCGTGACCGGCGCCATCTACCTGAACGGCTGGTACGGCACCTACTTCGGCCAGGGCCCCGAGTCCTCGCCGCTGGCCCACATCGCACCGGACGCACCGCCGTTCCTCGTGGCCCATGGCGATCTGGACCCGCTGGTGCCCGTGGCCGAGGCCAGGGAATTCGCCGACCGGCTACGCGCGACCTCGGCCGCCCCCGTCGTCTACGCCGAGCTGCGTGGCGGCAACCACGCCTTCGACCTGTACCACTCGGTGCGCTTCGAGGCGGTCGTCGACGCCATCGAGGCCTTCACCGCCCGAGTGAGATCACAGAAGTGGACACCCCAGCCCTAGGGATCCCGACCTACCGGCCCGGCGCTCGGGAACCAAGATTCCCGAGTTGGAGCGGCCCGCGTTCGCCAGGGTGGCCGCCGCCGCGCATCCCGGCGACACCCTCACGTTGTCGGATTTGTTTCGGCTCTGCCGGGACCTGGTCGACATCCACGCCGTGCGTGACTGGCGCCCGGCCCGCGACCGTCGGCGTAGCCAGCCCGCTCACCCTCCCCAGGCGAGCATCGCCGTTTGAGCGCGTGCATGCGGACCGGGCTCTTGTCAGCCGACGTAGGCGATGTCCAGTTCCCGTTCTCGGATGGACTTGCTGCTGCCTCGCAGGGAGCGCAAGGCATTGCCGATCACTGGGAGCCGAAGGCTGCGCGCCATGACCGGCCGGAGGGCGATCTGCCGCTGGTTGCCAGGGGTGACAAAATACCGCTGTTCGACGCCGTTGGCCTGGTAGTAGGTCATGTGCGGGCGGAGCTGTGCCTCCCAGGCGCGGAGAGCGCCGCGGATGTCACCGGGGTGACGGTGCAGCATGCTGCCGAGTAGGTCGGCTCCTGCGAGCCCGGCGGAGATCCCCATGGCGGCGTACAGGCTGGGGCACCACGCGGAGTCGCCCACCAGCACAACCCGGCCGTGCGACCAGGCGCCCATGCGGGGTTGCTCCACTGAGTCGAACAAGAACTCGTCGGCGGCGTCGAGCGCGTCAAGCGCCTCGCCGAGCAGCCGGCCCGTGGGCTGAGGTCCGTACGCGGCGCGGACCTGTTCGGCGGGCCGGCCGGTGAACTCGCCGACGACGTCGTCGGTGCGGTACGAGAAGAGCACGGTGGGCGGGTGGTCGGCGAACGGAAAGACCCACATGGCCCGGCCGGGCTCGAGGAGACTCGCCCCCTCGTGCGGGGAGAGCCCGCCGACCGGGCCCGGTAGCATCGTCGCCGCGATCATGTAGCCGAGCCGATGCAGATATCTGTCGTGCGGGCCGAAGGCGAGACGCCGGACCGTGGACCGCAACCCGTCGGCGCCCACGACAAGGTCGAATCGCTCGGTCACGGATCCACCGTCGTGTTCGAGTGTCACCTCGACGCCGGAGGCATCCTGCTCGATGCGGGTGGGGGTCGTCGCGTAGCGGATCTCCACGTCGTGCGGGAGCGCGGCGAAGGCGGCACGTTCCACGTCACCACGCAGCATCATGCGAGGCGAGACCGGCAGATCCCCGAACCCCAGGCCGGGTTTGCGGACGCCGGCGCGATCCACCGTGTAGGTGATGCCGCTGGGCGGCGATCGGTCGGGGATGGCGTCGAGAATGCCGAGTCGCCGCGCCGCGGCCTGGCCGGCGCCGAACAGCACGACGAAGTAACCACCCGATCGACGGCCTGGCGCTCTCTCCACGATCACCGGATCCCAGCCGATGCGACGAAGGCCGATCGCCGTGGCGATGCCACTGACGCCCAGACCCACGACCAGGGCCCGTCTCCTACTGCTGCTGCTCAACGAAGTCATGGCTTCCTCCTCGCGTGTACGGCTAAGGGACGAAAACGATGCGGTCGTCGGTCTCGGCGGTCCACGCCTGCGCGACCTGGGCGAGGGGTACGGCGCGGGCCCGTACGTCGATCGCGCCCGCGGCCACCGCTGAGGCAAGCTCCGGCAGCTCGGCGAGGAAGTCCCGGGCAGGGACTGAGCCGATGCCGCTGCCGACGATCTGCAGGCGGGCGGAGCGCAGTGCCGCGGATGGGATCGGCGCGGTCTGGCCGGCAATGGATCCGATCTGGATCCAGGCCAGCGGTGCGGTACGGTCGGCGCGGGCGGTGAGCATCGGAATCATGGCGTCGGCGGCGGCTTCACCCCACACGTAGTCGATGACCACGTCGACGTCGGCCGCGTGGTCGATCTGGTCGAAGGTGATCGTCTCGTCGGCGCCGAGCGCGGTCAGCGCCCTCAGGCGGGTGGTGTCGCGGCCGGCGGCGATGACCTGGGCGGCACCGAACAGTTTGGCGATCTGGACCGCCATCCGTCCGGCGTTGCCGGTGGCGCCGAGGACGAGGACACGCTGACCGGCGTGGAAGTCGACGCGTCGGCGCAGCGCGACCCAGGACGACATGGCCGGGTTCATCGCGGCGGCGATCTGCACGGGGTCGATGCCGTCGGGCAGGATCACGCTGCGGCGAGGGTCGATGAGGGTGCGGTCGGCGAACGTCCCCAGAGCTGTGTCGTCCAGGGCCACGTAGCGGACGTTGCCCTCCTTGTCGCGTACTACGCCGTCGACGCCGGGGACGAGCGGGTACATGCCGTTGCTGGAGTAGTGCGAGCCGTTCGCCTTTGCCCTGGTCAGATGGTGCAGGCCGGCCGCGAGGACCTCAACGACCATCTCGTCGCCGTGGCGCTTCGTGGGGTCGGGGTGGTCGCGATAGAGAGGTGCGGCATCGGCTGTAGGTATGACGGCAGCGTGCATGGTGGCCTCCTGGAGATGGTTTGTATTACCAACCACCCCCATAGTGGTTTGTAATGCAAACCATGTCAAGCGGATGCGGCACGATTGACGCACCATCACGTTGGCGTACCGTCACCAGCACACTCCGGGGCGCATGGTGCCGTGCGCGATGATCAGCGCAGCCGTGGCGGTGTCGCCGCGTCGCAATCCGTGGCGGCGCGACACCGGCGACGGTAGGGCGACGGGCTCGCGAGGCGCCCCCGCAAGAGGGCCAGCAAGGGAGCCCGCCGTCTCGTTTCCACCAGCATGGTTGGCATTACCAACCATGCCGAACTACCATGACGGCATGACCGCCGCCGACGATGTCGTGGACGCCCTCGTCCGGACCACCTTCGAGGTGGCAGGCGTGCTGACCCGCGTCGGCGGCGAGCACGACCTGTCGCTCACCCAACTACGGGTGCTCGGCATCCTCCGCGACCGCCGCGCCCGCATTACCGAACTGGCCGCCTACCTCGGCCTGGACAAGTCCACGATGTCCGGCCTCGTCGACCGCGCCCAGCGCCGAGGGCTGCTGACGCGCGGCAAGAACCCCGATGACGGCCGGGTCGTCGATGTGTACATGACCCCAGCCGGGCTCGAACTGGCCAAGCGAGTGGAGGACGAGGTCCAACGCGCCCTGGCACCCATGACCGGTCGTCTGGACCCGGAACAGCTCGATCAGCTCGTCAAGCTGCTCGAACTCGTCTCGGCCCGCCCGTAGCGAACGTCGTGCCAGTCGTCTTCGACCATCTCGCTGCGACCGCCCACCACCCGGCCGACTGGTCGCAGGGTCACGGTGTCGGTTGTCATGGTGATCTCCACGTTCTAGTAGCTCCCGAGGGCACCGCGGTGTTTGGCGAGGGTGTTCGAGCCGGTTGAACAGCGCGTATTCTTCGACCACTACGCCGCCCAAGCTCGACTTGCTCGGGCGGCGTGAAACTTGCGAACCTACAGAAACCCGTGACGGGAGATTGCTAGGCGTCGCGGCGCAGCGTGAACCAGAAGGTCGGCACCGAGTTGGTGCCCGGGGTGACGTCGAGCAGTTCCCAGCCGGTGAACCTGGCGCGTAGCTCGTCGGCTGTGACGCCCGCCGCCCACGACGTGACCTCGGGGATCGGATTGCCGAGCGGCTCGGGGCCGTACCCGAACATCAGCAATCGTGCTCCGGGAGCGGCGCGGTGGGTGAGCCCGGCGGCGTAGGCGTCGCGGCGGTGCAGCGGGACCCCGCAGTAGCAGCTCAGGTCGAAGAACAGGTCGAAGGGGCCCAGCACGTCCAGCTCGTCGAGGCGGGTGGCGTCTCCGTGTAGCAGCCGTACCGCCGCTCCCGCCGCCGCGGCCTTCTCCTTGGCCTGGTCGACGGCGCGGTCGATCAGATCGACGGCCGCCACCTCCCAGCCGTGCCGTGCGAGGTAGATGGCGTTGGTCCCCGTGCCGCAGCCGAGTTCGAGGGCGCGGCCGGGCGGCAGCGCGCCGCGCCCCTCCACCAGGGCGACCAGCTCGGGCGGCGTCACGCCGGTGTCCCACGGCGGCTTGCCGGTGCGGTAGAAGCGCTCCAGCGCGCGGTGGACGGACTCCTCCTCCGGGTCCCGCGGGGTTGCGGCCAGGTCCGGTTCCGGCTTCTGGGTGACGTTGGGCTGGTCCATCAGCTTCTCCAAGAACTTAGAGTTGAACTCTAGTGATGTGCTCTAGAGATATACTCGCAATATGGACAAAGTCAAGCGGTCGGACAAGAGAGCCGAGCGCTCACTCCGTACCCGTGAAAAGGTCGTCGAGGCAGCTCGCGAGCTGTTCGTCGCGCAGGGTTACGGGGCGACGAGCCTGCAGGAGGTCGCGGACCGGGCGGGCGTAGCCGTCCAGACGGTCTACTTCGTTTTCCGCAACAAGCGCACGTTGTTCAAGGACGTCATCGACACATCCATCGCCGGTGACACCGAGCCGGTCGCCACCATGGATCGTGAGTGGTTTCGCGCCGCGTGCGCCGAGCCCACCGCAGCCGGGCAATTGCGCGCGCACGTCCACGGCACCCGCGAGATCCTGGGCCGGGTCGCCCCGATCATGCCGCTGATCGCGGCTGCGGCGGCCACCGACCCTGAGATCGCCGCGCAGTGGCCGGACGGCCCCGACCCGCGTTACACCGTGCAGTACGCGGCGGCCGAAGTCCTGGTCGGCAAGCCCGACGCCCGTCCCGGCCTCTCCGTCGAGATGGCGGCGGACCTGCTGTTCGGCCTGCTCAGCCCGGAGCTCTATCTGATCTTCGTCCGCGACCGCGGCTGGTCGCCGGACACGTGGGAGGAGTGGGCTCGCACCGCCCTGACCTCGCAACTCTGCGCCGACCCCGGCTAAGCAGACGGACGTCACGATGGTCCTCCAGCCCGCAATGCTGGTGGCTGGCCACCCGGCCGACCTCCTGCGGGCCGGGTCGGACAACCTGGCCGACACCCATACCGGGCCCTACGCCGACCAGATCACCCCGGCCGCCCAGCCCTGGGGGCCGGTAGGCCGACCACGACAAACAAAACTCCGGCCCCTTCCCGACGACGCCCTATCCAGGGTCTTCTTTGGCTGGCGGGGCACAGTGTCGCCCTTCGGATACCCGTACACCGTCGAGCGTGGCACCCCGAACAAGTCCGCGATCTGCTGGACGGTCTTGTCCCGCGTGTCGTACAGCTCCTGGGCGAGGGCGGCCTGGTCGGCATCCTGAAGGCCCGTACCCCGGCGTCGCCAGCGGGCGGCTGGGGACTCGCGATGGCATGGCCGTTGCCCGTTCTAAGGGAAGCTCCACCTCGTCGAGCAGCACGCCACTGGTGAGCACATCATCGCTGACCGCGCCGAACGATTCCCCGTCTCTCGAGGTGGTGGCGCCGGGCGTGGGCAGGCATGCGAGGGTCGCCGAGGGTGTGGTGCGGGCCGGGATGGGAGGCGAGCCATCGAGGCGTGTACATCAGCTCCAGCAGGGCCTGTCGCGCGGCTCCAGGCTGAGGTTGCGTCAGGGCTTGGCGGACATCGTTGCCGCGTTCGACGCTGTGCGGGCCGCCGGGTGAGGTGCAGCCGAGAACCAGTGCGCCTACCCGGTGGGGGTGGCGGGCCGCGATCTGCTGGGCCACTCGTCCGCCCATGGACGTGCCGTAGACGTCGGCCCGGTCGATGCCGAGTTCGTCGAGGACGGCGATGACGTCATGGGCGAACAGTTCGGTGCTGTAGGGGGTGTCGGGCTTGTCACTGTCGCCGGTGCCGCGGTAGTCGAGCGTGAGGGTGCTGCGAGCGGGATGGAAGTCGGCACGAACCGCATCCCACCAGTGGTGGTCGTTGGCCTGGCCCGCCAGCAGGACCAGCGGCGCCCCCTGGCCCTGGAGCTGGTAGGCGACGCGGGTTCCGTCCGGTGTCATGGCGTACGTCATCGGCTTCCTCGCTCCCGTGCCGTCGGGCAGAGTACCCGCGTGGCCCCGGGCCTGAGCGGAACGGCGAAGCCGGGGCGATCGTTTCGGTGTGCTTCGTCGCCACCGGTCATACAAGGCAACCTCATTGCTGCCAGTACGCAAGGCGGCAGATGCCTCGGGCGGTCGGGCGCTGGAAGAAGTGCCGGCCCGGCCCTCAGACACCTGCTGCCACCGCGGCGCCCAGCGCCAGCAGGACGACGCCGGTGATCACGCTGAGTCCCCGCAGGACGGTCGGCCGCGATACCAGGGCGCGCCCTCGGCTGACGGCCCAGGTGAGCAACATGTACCAGGAGGCGCTGACCAGCGCCCACAGGGCTCCCAGGGCGACGGTTGACAGGAACACCGGGCCTTTCGCGGTCACGAACTGGGGCAGCACCGAGACGGCGAACACACCCGCCTTGGGGTTGCCGAGGTTGGTGATCAGGCCGGTGAGATATCCGCCCGCGAAGCCGGTGCGGCGCCCGCCCTCGCGGGGCGGGCGGGTGGAGACGGTGGTGAGCGCGGTCCGCAGCGTGTTCACCCCGAGGACCATCAGCACGATGCCGCCTGCGATCCGGAGCCCCGTGTACGCGGTGGGGCTGGCCAGCAGGACGGCGGACAGCCCGGCGGCGGCGGCCGTGGACTGCAGCAGGAAGCCGGTGGCGTTGCCCGCGAGCGTGCCTCGGACTGTGCGTTGCCCGCCTTCCAGAACCTGCCGGATCATCAGGGCTTGACTCGCGCCTGGCAGCATCGCCAGCAGCAAGGTGGTGGCGATGAAAACGGGCACATGCGTGGGCATGGGGAAAGAACCCCTTCCGGGGATTGCGACCGATGGGTGTCCCGCCAGTCTTCCCCTCCCGTACTCGTAAGAGAAGTTAAAAGAGAATGGTGCAGCGTTAGGATTGGTGAATGGTGGTGGATCCGGGACAGCTGCGGCTTCTCGCGTTGATCGAGCGGCACGGCTCCTTGGCGGCGGCGGCTCACGCACTCCGACTCACGCCCGCGGCGATCACACAGCAGGTGGTCAAGGCCGAGCGCGACTGGCAGGTGCCCCTGGTCATCCGTGGTCCTCGCGGAGCGACGCTCACCGCGGCCGGTGCGCTGCTCGCCTCCCACGGTCGAACCGTGGAGGAGGCATCGGACAAGGCCGAGGCGCAACTGGCCGCACTGCTCGGCCACCTCTCGCTCCGTCTGCGGATCGGAACGTTCCAGGCGGCTGCCCTGCACCTGCTGCCACCCGCCCTGACGGCCCTGCGGCACCGTCATCCGGACGCCGACGTCTCGGTCGTAGACGTGGTGTCCGGACGCGGAGCGGACGAGATCAGCGCGGGGCGCCTGGACCTCGCCATCGTCGCGTCCTGGGGCACACCGCTCGCGCCGCCCCCACACCTACGGGCCCACGCGCTCCTGTTGGACCCGATGGTCGTGGTTCTCCCCGATGACCACCCACTGGCCACCGGGCAGCCCGCGGACACCGAACTTCACCTGGAACAACTGCGCGACGAATCGTGGGTTTCCATCCTGGCCGGCCATGCCGCCCGCGAACAGTTCCACGACGCTGCCCGCGAGGCCGGCTTCACTCCCACCGTGCGGTTCGAGACCGAGTCCTACGACGTCGCCCAGGCCCTCGTCGGCACAGGTATCGCGGTGGCCCTGGTCTCGCGCCTGGCCCTGAGCCACGCGCCTGGCACCACCCATCGCGAACTGGCCCACCCCAGGCCCTACCGCCAGCTCTACGCCGTGACCAAAACCGACGCCGGCCTCACACCACTCGCGGACATGCTCATCGACCTCCTACGTGATGTCGCGCGCGACATCACCGCCACCTGGGAGGCTCCCCTGCGAGAAAGACAACGCTCATCGAACTCACCGCACGGAGCCTGAAAAGCCCCCGGTTCTGAATCGACACCGCCTGGTCCGGAGCGGCCGGCCCCGCTCCGACCGACCATCGACGCCGGCAGCCGGCCCGGCGTCGACCCCGCGCGTAGCGGGACTGTAAGAACAACCGCTCTGTCGCAGAGAGATTCGGCTCTGTCCCAACTCTCGGTCACCACCGAAAGAGAGACCGAGCCGAATCTGCGACAGAGCCGTTGATGATGGGACAGACCCGTGGTGCGCCTGGCTCGTGGGTCTGCTGTAGCGGTGCTGAGGCGCGATCCAGATCTTTCGGAGTTCGGCGGTCTGCGGGTGTCGAGAACGTGCCACCGGCTCCGTCCCAGGGACATCAGCGGCCCCCACCGGCCGCATGAGGAAGAAGGAGAAACCGGCATGGCGATTCAGCGGATGGACAACGTCGGCATCGTCGTCGAGGACATGGATGCCACCATCGCGTTCTTCGTGGAACTCGGTATGGAGCTGGAGGGCAGGGCGGAGGTCGAGGGCCTCTTCGCCGACCAGTGCACCGGACTCGACGGCGTCCGCTGTGACATCGCGATGGTCCGGACCCCGGACGGTCACAGCCGGCTCGAGCTGGCGAAGTACCGCAGCCCAGCGGTGATCAGCGACGGGCCGCGCAACCGGCCGCACAACATTCTGGGCACGCACCGCGTCATGTTCGCCGTCGACGACATCGAGGACACCGTTGCCCGCCTGCGCCCTCATGGCGCCGAACTCGTCGGCGAGATCGCCCGGTTCGAGGACAGCTATCTGCTCTGCTACCTCCGCGGCCCGGAGGGCATCATCGTCGGACTGGCCGAGCAACTGCGCTGAGAAGGAGGTACCCGCGAGCTCTTCCTGCTGGCGGTCTCCTGGGGTCTCGGTACCTTGTCCGGCGCCGGCGACAGGAAGTTGCTGGTGCACTGACTCGCCTTCCCGCTGCTGCGGCAGACCCGGCCCGGTGTCCGACCGGCCATCTTGCGATCGAGGCCGCCGGGCGCGCCCGCCTGAGCGAGCCCGGCCGGCCGTACGCCGCGCCATCCTCGCCGGATGTGCGGCCACGGACTCAGATCTGGTTCAGGCCGCCGTCGACGTACAGGCTCGAACCGGTGATGAAGCTGCTCTGCTCGGAGGCGAGGAAAACCACGGCGGCGGCGATCTCCTCCGGGCGCCCGAGCCGGCCCAGCGGCACCTGTGTGGCCAGGTGCTGTTTGAGTCCGGCGGCCTGCTCCGGGTCGGGCGCGAGCCCCGACAGACCAGGGGTGTCGGTCGGGCCGGGCGTGATGGTGTTGACCCGGATGCCGCGTCCCTTGAGTTCGTTGGCCCAGGTCCGAGAGAACGATCGGGTAGCGGCCTTGGTCGCCGCGTACACGCCGAACGCCTCCGCGCCGACGTCCACGTTGGTGGAGCCGTTCAGGATGACCGAGGCGCCGTCGTTGAGCAGTGGCAGCGCCTTCTGGACGGTGAACAGCGTGCCCCGGACGTTGATTCCGAAGAGGGTGTCGAAGTGCTCCTCGGTGACCTGCTCAAGCGTCACGAACGCGGCGACGGAGGCATTGGCGAACAGTACGTCCAGGCCCCGCCCCCGGCCGACCGCGGCCCGGCCGCCACAGCCGGCCCGGGCCGTGGCGGCCGGGCGCCCCGCCGCCGGCGCCGATCGACCCGGACCTGCCGAGCGCGGACATCCGCATCGGCTACGCCCGCTGCTCGACCCTCGGGCAGGAACTCGCCTCCCAGCTCGACGCGCTCAGGTGATCATGCGGTGCGGGGTCATGGGTTGTGGAAAGTGACTTCGGGGTTGTTCGGGGTGGGGGCGTCGAGCAGGGGTTGTTTCTTGTTCTTGAGGTGCTGGTTGAAGAAGGCCGCGACGTAGGCGCGGGTGAGCGCTATCCCGCGTTCGGCGGCGATGGTGCCGGGAGCCGACAGGCCGGCCTTGCTCTTCGGGATGGCCAGGTCGGTGAAGCTGTCGTGCTCGGCCTGGGCGACGGTGAGCCAGCGCTTCCAGCCGCGCAGAGCCTGCCAGGTGTCGTCCCAGGTGTGGTCCTTGCCCGGGCTGTGGTCGCTCTGGCTGCCGATCAGCAGGAAGGGACGCTTGCCGAGGCCGGTGGCGGGGAGGGTGGCGTTGATGGTGCCGTCGAGGTTGATCCCGGCCTTGACCCGCGTGTCGGCGAGCATGGTGGCGGAGGCGGCGTCGCCGCCGAGTGA
Source organism: Microtetraspora sp. AC03309 (assembly GCF_020826795.1). NCBI lineage: Bacteria > Bacillati > Actinomycetota > Actinomycetes > Streptosporangiales > Streptosporangiaceae > Microtetraspora > Microtetraspora sp. AC03309. Next base: position 12,169 of record NZ_JADDIL010000088.1, read on the forward strand.
GTGACCGGCCATGCCGATGCGCTCGGGGTCGATCAGGTTGGCGCGTTTCCAGGTGGGGTGGCGGCCGGTCAGGCGATCCAGGACGAAGGAGACGTCCTTGGCGCGGTTCTTGGTGATGGTGGCCTGGCCGCCCTCGGGGGGTTTGGGCTGGTCGCACAGGGGTGCGCAGGTGAGCAGGCCGACGCCGGGGAATGCAGTGCCGGAGGATTCGTAGGCGTGGTCGATGGAGGCGACGACGTAGCCGCGGCTGGCCAGGTCCTCAGCCAGGGAGGTCAGGCTGGCACGGGGCAGGCCGAGGCCGGGCGAGAGCACCACCAGCGGGTGGCGGCCGTTCTCAGGTTGGGCGCCGGTGTGGGCGTAGGTGCGGATACCGCTGATGATCTCGGCGGGCAGGCTGGTGCCGGGGGCCTTGCGTTGCAGGAGGGACGTGGCCTCTTCGGGGGTCAGGTAGGGGGCGGGGTCGCCGGTGGCGGAACGGGCGGGGTAGTACATCGAGACCATGAGCCTGCGTGGGCCCGATTCCGGGACCCAGGGGTCTTTGCGGCTGTTGTCGACCAGGTACAGGGTGTCGCGGCCGATCGGGTCGGGCCCTGTGGGGCGGGGCAGTTGCAGGTGGAGATCGGTGGTGGCCGACGCGTTCGTGGTGGCACAGGCCATGGGGGCACAGGCCGTGGTCACGGCGAGGCAAGCCGCCAGGGCGACGGCCGGCAGGCGCGGGGTTGTCATGGTTTCCTTCCGGCAGGTGGTCAGACGTCGCGGCGGTGTACGACGAGCAGGGTGAGGACGGCGGCGGCCAGCGGCCACAGCGCGAAGACGGCCCAGGACCCGGCCACCGTGGGCAGGGCGGGGTCGTCGCGGAGTTGGGGCAGGCCCAGGCAGGTACGCCAGACGTAGAAGGGGACCAGGGCGTACAGGTCGTTGAGCCACTGGTGGACGGTCGGCTGCAAGAACGTCGGCACGATGACCAGCACGGCGCAGACCGTGACGACGGCGGCCGCGGTGTGCCGCAGCAGCGCCCCGATCCCCATCCCGACCAGCGCTGAGACCGGCGCGAGCAGCGCGTTGGCGGCCAGCACGCGCACGACGGCCGGGTCGCCGAGCGAGACGGCGACGCCGCATCCGGACAGGATGGCCTGGCTGACGCCGAAGGTGGCCGCCGAGATCAGCGCGCCGGTCGCGAGCATGACGGTGGCGACGACGGTCAGCTTGGCGGCCACGACGCGGTGACGGGCCGGGACGGCGGTCAGGGTGGTGCGGATGAGGCCGGTGGCGTACTCGCCCACGATGGTGAGCGCGCCCACCGTTCCCGCACCGATCATGAGCATGGTGGCGCTCAGGCCGCTGAACGCCTCCGACAGGGAGTTGAACCTGGCCCTCTCCATCGGGGTGAAGTCGGGCCAGCCGTTGTAGGCTTCCAGGCTGCTCTGCACGGCGAACGCGATGATGGCCAGTATGCCGAGGCCGAACAGCCAGCGGGTGGAGCGCAGCGACCAGAGTTTGATCCATTCGGCGGCGATGAGATCGCCGAAGCGGGCTGAGGTCATCGTGGGTCACCGGGCCCTACCGAGCTGTGGTGCTCGGCCCGGTGTTCTGCCCGGTGCTCGGCGTGGCCGGCGGTGAGCTCCATGAACGCCTGCTCCAGCGAGGCGGCACGTGGGGCGAGCTCGTACAGCAGGATGCGCCGCTCGTAGGCGAGTTCGCCGATGCGGGCGGCGCTCAGCCCGGTGACGGTCAGGCCTGCGCCGTCGTCTTGCCGTACGTGGGCTCCTGCGTGGGTGAGGACGGCGGCGAGTTCGGCGGGGTCGGGCGTGCGTACGGTGACCGACGCGCCGGTGCCGCGGGCGGCGAACTCGGTCAGGCTCTCATCGGCGATCAGTTCGCCGCGGCCGATGACGATGAGCCGGTCGGCGGTGTGCTCCATCTCGCTCATCAGGTGGCTGGAGACGAGCACGGTGCGTCCTTCGCCGGCCAGGCGCCGGAACAGGCCGCGTACCCAGCGCACCCCTTCGGGGTCGAGGCCGTTGACCGGCTCGTCGAACAGCAGCACCGGCGCATCGCCCAGCAGGGCGGCGGCGATGCCGAGCCGCTGACGCATGCCCAGGGAGAACCCGCCCACCCGGCGGCGGGCCACGCCCTCCAGCCCCACCTCCCGCAGCACCTCGCCCACCCGGCGGCGCGGCAGGCCGTTGCTGCGGGCCAGCGCGGACAGGTGCGCCGCCGCACTGCGCCCGCCGTGCACGTCACCGGCGTCCAGCAGCGCGCCGGCGTGCCGCAGGCCGGCGCGATGCCGGGCGAACGGGCGGCCGTCGATGGTGGCGGTGCCGCTGGTGGGCCGGTTCAGCCCGAGGATCATCCGCATCGTGGTGCTCTTGCCGGCCCCGTTCGGGCCGAGGAACCCGGTGACGCAGCCCGGCCGCACGGTGAACGTCAGGCCGTTGACGGCCGTCACCTCGCCGTAGCGCTTGGTCAGTTGGTTGACTTCGATCACCCGGCCAACGGTGTCGCAGGCCGGGCAGGCGTGACATCTGGCCGCAGGCCGGTTTCCGCGCGGGCGGGGGTGGCCTTCGGGCATAGGCCGGCAGGCCGATGCCCGCGGCGGAAGCGGATGATTACGATCGACCGGGTGCGCGAAGAAACGCTCAGGCCACCCTTGACGCAGCGGCTGCCGCATGGTGTGCGGACGGCGCTCACCTGGTGTGCCGTCGTGGCCATCCTGCCGCTGCTGTACGCCGTGACTCTGGCCGATGACGAGAGTCTCCTGCCGGTGGGCGCGATGCACGCGGGCTTCGCCGCCGCGATAGTGCTTCCTCTGGTCTGGGCCGGGCGGCGGCCGTGCGCGGTGCTGGCGGTGCTGCTGGCCGAACTGCTCGTGGCCATGGCGTTGGCGCAGCCCGCGGAGCGGATCTGGCCGCTGATGCCGGTGGCCGACATCCTGGTCTGTTTCCTCACGGCCACTCGTTCACGCCGTACCGGCCTGGCCGCGGCGACCACCACGTTGATCGTCCAGGAGGCGGCCTGGCACGTGGCTCTGCTGACCCGGGGGTTGCGCGTCTTCGCGTCGGGCTTCCTCGCGCTGTCGGTCCTGCTCGGCCTGGGCGTCGTGGTCGCCTGGATGGCGGGCACGGCGCTGCGGCAACGGCGCGAGTACGGCCAGGCGCTGCGTGCGCAGGCCGAGCTTCAGGCGGTCACGGCCGACCGGTTGCGCATCGCGCGCGAGCTGCACGACATGGTCGCGCACAGCATCGGCGTCATCGCCATCCAGGCCGGCGCGGGCGCCCGGGTGATCGACAGCCGGCCGGAGCAGGCGCGTGACGCGCTCGGCGCGATCGAGGCCGCCAGCCGACAGACCCTGCAGGGACTACGACACATGCTCGGCGTGCTCCGCGAGCCCCCCGCCGCCTCGGAGCCGGAACCGGCGCCCTTGTCGGGGCTGGCAGACCTCGACCGGCTCGCCGAGACGACCACGGCCGCCGGCGTCCGCGTGGACGTGCGCCACCAGGGGAAGCCACGCGGGCTGCCCCCCGCCGTGGACCGGTGCGCCTTCCGCATCGTTCAGGAGTCGGTGACCAACGTCGTCCGCCACGCCGACGCTCGCCACTGCCAGGTCGTCCTCGACTACGCGCCCGAGGAACTACGCATCGACATCGCCGACGACGGACGCGGCACGGTCACCACTCCGGCCTCGCCCGGCAGCGGGTACGGGATCGCCGGCATGCGTGAGAGAGCCGCTCTGCTGGACGGCCGCCTCAGCGCCGGACCACGTCCCGAGGGCGGCTTCCGTGTCACCGCCACCCTCCCGCTGCCAGATCCCGCCGCAGCGCTTGAGCGCGCCCAGACCACTCACGTGGAGGCACGTTGACCGTCCGCGTCGTGCTCGCCGACGACCAACCGCTGATCCGCGCCGGTCTGCGCATGGTCATCGACGGCGCTCCCGACGTCGTTGTCGCCGGGGAGGCCGGGACGGGAGCCCAGGCGATCCAGCTCACCCGGCGGCTACGTCCCGACGTCGTCGTGATGGACATCCGCATGCCCGGCATGGACGGCATCGAGGCCACCCAGACCATCACCGCCGAATCTCCGGACACCCGCGTGATCATGCTCACCACGTTCGACGACGACGGCAACGTTTACGCCTCGCTGCGGGCCGGGGCGAGCGGGTTCCTGGTCAAGGACATGGCGTTGGAGGACATCCTGTCCGCCGTTCACGTGGTCGCAGCCGGCGACGCCCTGATCGCGCCCAGCGTCACCCGCCGCCTCATCGCCGAGTTCGCCGGCCGCCCCGAACCCCGCCCGCGGCCGCGCGAGTTGGCGAGCGTCACCGCGCGAGAACGCGAGGTGCTGACTCTGGTCGGGCGCGGCCTGTCCAACGCCGAGATCGCCACCCACCTGCACATCAGCCCCGGCACCGCCAAAGCCCACATCGCCAGCCTGCTCACCAAACTCGGCGCCCGCGACCGAGTCCAGCTCGTCATCGCCGCCTACGACGCCGGCCTGGTCTCCCCTGCTCCATGAAACCCGGGGATTCGAGGCCCTCCCGTGAGGCGTTTTGGTGATCTTCCCTCGGAATCGCTCGTCTATGAGAACCATGGAGTCTTCCGCACGGGTTCACCGTCCTCGGCGGGACGGGTCCACCGGCCCGCCCCATCGCCTCTGCCTTTCCTCCATCCCTCAGTCGGCCGCGGGTCAGTCCTGGAGATCGCCGCGTAGCGTTTTGACACTTTCTATGGGTAACCGCTATCTATTGGCCAACCGTTAGGGGGTGACATGCAGGACGCAGTACTGGCGATGCTCGCCAAGGAGCCGTCGCATGGGTACCACCTGCACGCGCGGCTGCGGCGCAGTCTTGGCCCGTTGGGCGAGTCGATGAACCGCGGTCAGATCTATGTGACGTTGGCCCGGCTGGAGCGAGCGGGGCTCGTCGTCTGTGAGCGGGCGGACGGCCTGCCCGAGCGGCCGGAGCGCAAGGTCTATGCGCTGACACCGGCCGGGCAGCAACGGGTGACCGCCTGGCTGGCCGAGGTGGGCTGGCCGAAACCGGACCTGGCGGAGTTCCATCTCAAGCTCGCCGCTGCCGCCGCGGCCCGGCTGGCCGACCCGGTGGAGCTGGTGGCGGCGCAGCGCCGGGAGCTGCTGCGCCGCTTGCGTGAGGTGCAGCAGGCGGCGCTGGCCGAGCCGGCGGGGTCGGGCGCCGGCCTGCTGCTGGAGGGAGTCGTGCTGCGGTTGCAGGCGGACCTGCGCTGGCTGGACGCCTGTGAACGGGCCTGGTCCACGGTCGATGACGAAATCGAGGGTGCATGAACGTGTCAAGTGCCGCGCTTCGTGTCCACGGCCTGGTGAAGCAGCATGGCCGGGGGCAGGGCCGGGTCCGGGCGGTCGATGACGTCGACCTGGAGGTGCCCGAAGGTCAGATGCTGGCCGTGATGGGGCCGAGCGGTTGCGGGAAATCCACCCTGCTGCACCTGCTGGGTGGCCTGGAGCGGCCCAGCGACGGGGAGGTGTGGCTGGCCGGTCAGCGCATCGACACCCTGAGCGAGCGAGCTCTGGCGCGCATGCGGCGCCGGTCGGTGGGGTTCGTCTTCCAGGCATTCCATCTGGTGGAGGAGTTGTCGGCCGCCGAGAACGTGGAGCTGCCCGCGCTGCTGGCCGGGCGTTCGCGCCGCCAGGCCAGGCGGCGCGCGAGCCTGCTGCTGGAACGGGTCGGGCTCGCCGACCGCGCCAGGCACCTGCCGTCGCAACTGTCGGGAGGGCAACGTCAGCGGGTCGCCGTCGCTCGCGCGCTGGTCAACGACCCGCTGGTCGTCCTGGCCGACGAGCCGACCGGCAACCTCGACACCGCGGCGACCCTCGATGTGCTGAGAATCTTCGAGGAGCTGCGTTCCACGGGGCAGACCTTCGTGATCGTCACGCATGACGAGCGGGTGGCGGCCACGGCGGATCGGCTGGTCTCGATGCGCGACGGGATGTTCGTCGACGACACCCGGCTGGCCGGCTCCCACACGCGCGGGCTCGGCGGGCTGATCGGGCTGATCGGGCTGGAGGACTGAACGTCATGGGCTCCATCGTGCTCGTCGTCCGCCTCGTGCTGGCCGACGTCCGCCGGCACAAGGCCCAGGCGGCGATGCTCCTGCTCGCGGTGACCGTGGCCACCTCCACGATGGCCCTGGGCCTGTCCCTGCGCGGCGTGAGCGACGCGCTGTACGAGCAGACCCGGGCGGCCACCGCCGGGCCGGACGTGGTGGCACTCTCCGGCGACGCGGGCCCCGCCGAGACCTCGGCCCTGGCCTCGCTGGCGGACGCTCCCGAAGTGGTCGCCCACCATGGCCCCTACCGCGTCGTCTACGCCGACCTCACTACGCGCGATTCCACATCGTCCCCGGTGGTGGTGCACGGCTTCGCCGAGACGCCCGGCGCGGTCAACCGGCCGCTGGTGACCTCGGGCCATTGGGTACGCCCTGGAGGCACGGTCCTCGAACGCGGCTTCGCCACCGCGCTGGGCGTCGGCGTCGGCGACCACGTCACCATCGCCGGCCGGTCGTACCCCGTCGTCGGGATCGCCGTCACCGCGGCCACCTCCATCTACCCCTGGGCGGCGCAGATCGGCCCGGGCGGCGGCCCCAGCGACTACAGCGGCCTGGCCTGGATGACCCGATCAGATGCCCGGACACTGGCGTCGTCCCAGCATCTCCCGGTGACCTTGGCCATGGACCTCAAGCTGCGCGACCCCGCCGCGACCGAGGCATTCCTCGACGCCGACCGTGCCCCCACCGTGACCAACCTCCGCTCCTGGCAGTTCACGGCCGAGCAGGACACGGTCATCCTCAAGAACAGCCAGCCCATCCTGGTCGTCGGCAGCTGGCTGCTCAGCTTTCTGGCCATCACCGGAGTGGCGGCGCTGGCCGCGGGACGCTCCGTCGAGCAGACGCGCCGGGCCGGGCTGCTCAAGGCCGTCGGCGCCGCCCCGGGGCTGATCGCCACCGTCCTGCTCACCGAGTATCTGGCGCTGGCGTTGGCGGGCGACGCGCTGGGGCTGATGATCGCCCGCCTGACCGTGCCCACCATCGCCAGCCCCACCGCCAGCCGGATCGGCGACGCGGCCGGGCCCGGCGGTGCCACCGTCGCCACGGCGACCGTCCTCGCCGTGGTGGTGGCGGTGCTGTCCACGCTGCGGCCCACGCTGCGGGCCATGCGCACGGCGACCGTCACGGCGCTGACCGCCACCGCGCGCCGGCCCCGTCACCGACCCTGGCTCACCGCGCTGTCCGCGCTGCTGCCCACGCCGCTGCTGCTCGGGCTGCGGCTGACCGCCCGCCGTCCGGGCCGCGCCGTGCTGCAGGCGTGCTCCACCGCCACCACGGTGATCGCGATCGTCGCCCTGCTGACTCTCTACGCCCAGCCGACGAGGGGCTACGGCCAGGATGGATCCTCCACCCTGCCCAATCTGCGAGACGTGCACGACCGCCGACTGCTGCTTGCGGTCACCGTCCTGCTGATCGCGCTCGCCGTCGTGAACACCATCACGCTCACCTGGACCAATGCCATAGAGGCCCGGGCGAACATGGCCATCGCACGTACGCTCGGCGCCACCCCGGGGCAGATCTCCGCGGGGCTGTCCAGCGCCCAGCTCCTGCCCAGCCTGCCCGGCGCCGTCATCGGCGTCCCTCTGGGCGTGGGCCTGCTCTCGCTCTTCGCCGCCGGGAATCCGGCGGAAGCCCCCTCCTCCTGGCTGCTCGGCGCCGTACTCACGACTCTCCTGGCGACGGCGGCACTCACCGCCCTGCCCGCACGCCTGGCAGCGCGCCGACCCGTGGCGCAGGCCCTCAGTGGCGAAACAGCCTGATCGGCCCCGCTCGGCGAACCGGCTGCGCGCTCATGGCTTCACCGAATTCGCCGCAGGCCGTCACGCTCCGGCGGATTCGCGGACGGATCCAGACGTGGGGCGGCGGACGCGGGGCACGGGCTGGCCGCGGCGGGCGGCCTCGGCCTTCAGGCGCTTCCTGAGCATCCTGCCCTGGCCGAGGAACGAGCGGTTCCGCTCGCGGCGGTTCCCGGAGAGGCTCCAGTCGTTCAGTGCCCGCTCGACCCGCACGCTCAGCCGGTCGCCCTCTCCGGTCGCGGTCCCGACGAGCACCACGTTCTCCTGCCACTCCATGGCCGGGCCGTGGCGGTGGAAGGTCAGGCACACCGGCCCCTCGGCCGCCTGGACGCCCGCGGGCAGCCGCAGGTCGAAGCCGGCTTCGGTGCGTACGGCGGAGCGGGTGCGCACGGCCAGCGGCATGCCGTCGGCGACCATGGTGACGACGGGCTCGCCCAGGCGTGCCGCGCGGTCGGCGAAGGGCCGCCAGTCCGCCGGTGGAGCCAACCGGCTCGGCAGCCGGCCCGTGGGGGCGGGATCGGAGGCGGGGACCGCGACGTCCCCCGGGCCCGTCCAGACCTCGGGCGTCCTGGACAGGTCGCCCTCGGGCCACCAGACGATCCTCTCGGGGGTGACCTCCACCCAGATGCGGGCGAAATACCACCCCAGCCGCTTCACCAGGAACCACGGCATCCCGGCGAACCCGGCACCGGTCTTGGCGAGCGACTCGCGGACGTACCGGTCGGTGTTGGCCTGCAGATCCGCGTCGCGTACGGTCGCCCGGCCCTGCACGAGGACGATGGGTGCCCGGTCCAGTTCGGTGCCCTCGGCGCTGGAGTAGAGCAGCGCGACGCGCGGGTCGCGCCGGGCGCGCTCGGCCTTGTCGGGGTAGGTGAGCCCGGTGCTCACGTCGAGCGTGCCTCCCGCGCCGACGTACGGCGTGACGGGCCAGGTGACGGGTCGGCCGTCGCGGGTGAGCGAGGCGTACTCGCAGACCATGGCGCGGTCGAAAATGTCGGCCGCCTCGCGCGGCCACGTGGTCGATGCGGATGTGGTCATCACGACTCCAAGAGAACGTTTGCGGGGGCGGTGGCGCCGTACAGGCGGGTGAAGCGCCGCCGGTAGGCCGGCCACCAGAACAGGCGGAACATGAGCCGGGCCACGATGGGCAGGTCGGCGTACGACGCCGCGAGCAGGTCGGCGTCCGCACTCGAGGCGAGCCAGCCGAAGATGACGGGGACCCGGCGGCGGCCGAAGTCGCCCATCGCCTGGCGTTTGTCGGCCTCGACGTCGTCGAGGGTGAGGTGGCGGAGCATGAGCGGCACGGCGATCCGCTCCTCGTGGTCGAGGTGCTCGTTGACGAGCTCGTGCAGCCGCCGCAGGGTGGGCGCGCGCTCGGCCAGGGGCACCCCGCGATCGGAGGCGGCCGCGATGAGCGGGTCGAGCACGGAGTGCTCGGACTCCAGCTCGGCCAGCACGTCCGCCGCCTCCGGGGCGCGGCCGACGAGCGTGGGCCACAGGCCGTCGTCCTCGTGCGAGTGGTGGGCGTGCAGCATGTCCAGCACGAGCGCGAGCTGCTCCTCCAGCAGCTCCTCGTGCGCGTCGTCGCGCGGGTTGCCGCACGCCTCGGCCAGGCGGCCGAACTCGGCGCGGAAACCGGCGTGCATCATCAGGAAGCCGGTCAGGTGTTCTGGTGTGATCATCGCTCTGTCCCCTCACGTGTCGGGAACAGAGTGCGCGACCCGCCTCTACGTGCACTTGTCGAGGGCTTGTCGGGCCCTTGCCAGCCAGTAGCCCGCGCCCGCCTGCTCCAGCAGGCGCACCGCCTCCCGCAGGTGGGCCAGCGCCCCCTCGCGGTCCCCGAGCGCCAGCAGCGCCTCTCCCATGTGGCCGTCGTACGCCCCGTCGACGGTGGTGCACGTGCCGTTCACGTGCAGCAGCCCGGCGAAGGGACGGAACGCGTCGTAGACCTCCCGCGCGACGTCCGGTTCGCCGAGCCGGATCGCCGCGTGCAGCCGGCACATGGTGGCCATCGCCCAGTGGTAGTCGCGCGGCGGCGGAGGGGTCTCACGCAGGAGCCGCCGGGCGCGCTCGTGCTCGCCCAGCTCCGCCAGCGCGTACGCCAGGGCGTAGGCGGGCCCTGCCAGGCCGGTACGCCGGAACATCTCCTCGACCCATGCCACCTCCTCGCCGAGGCGGTCCTCGTGGATGAGCGTCTCGGCCCGTACGGCGAGCATGCTCACCTCGAAGTACGCGAGATCGGTGAACGACAGCGTCGCCCTGACGGGCTCGAAGTGGTGGGTCGGGTCCGGCACGCCCTGGAACAGGTCGAGCCCCACGTGCGCCACCGCCGCCTGCATCGCCAGCGTGGGATTGTGCAGGTCGCGCAGCAGCATGTCGATCTCCGTCAGCAGCGCGCGAGCCTGCGGTACCCTGCCGTGCTCCACGAGATGAACGACGAGGTGGAGCTGTGCGATCACCCTGAGCTGGGACGACAGGTCCGGCTCCGCCAGCAGGCGCCGCGCGGTCTCGGCGCGCTGCTCGATGAAGTCCTGTCCCTGCATGGCGAGCAGCCGCAGGTGGAGCACGCGCCGCAGCGGGGCGGGGTCGTTCAGACGCTCGGCCGCCGCCACGGCCTGCGACGAAACCGGGCCGACCTCGTCCTCGCGACCGGTCTGGGCGAGCACGACGGCCCGGACGGCCTGTGCCGTCGCCCAGGCCGACGTGGACGGCGGCAGCTCTCGCACGGCCCGGTCCGTCGAGTCCCGCAGGGCGGCCACGTCAAGGCCGTACCGGAAAGGCACCCAGACGCCGTGTCCCATCGCGATGTCGGCGGCCCTGACGGCCTTGTCCAGATCGGCGCCGGCCATGGCGAGCGCCTGCTCGACCGCCTCGTAGCCCTCGTCGAACCGCCCGGCGGCGTAGCGGCTCTCTGCCAGCCCGACGGCGAGCTCGAACCGCTCGGCCGCGCCGGTTCCGGCCAGCTCGGCCGCCGCCAGCGCCTCCTGCCACGACACGGCCGCGTCGTCGGGCGCGTGCCGCCGCAGGGCCGCCCGCGCGGCGCGGGCGGAGTAGTCCATCGCCATGCGGGCGGGCTCCGCGCCCAGCTCCGCCGCCGCCAGCCAGTGCCGCGCGATCACCGCCGCGCGGTCGTCCCGGTCCCCGTGGACGCGGGTGAGGACTCCCGCGACCCGCTCGTGCACGCCCGCCCGCCACAGCCGCGACCGACGCGACAACAACGCGTCGGTCACCAGGGCGTGCGCGAACTCGTACACACCCAGCCGGTACGACGACTCCCGGATCAGCCCCGCGTCGAGGGCCGCGTCGAGCGGCGGCAGCAGGTCGCCGACCGTGCCGCCGGCGACCTGGGCCAGGACGCCCGCCTCGAACTCGTCGCCCATCAGGGCGGCGAGCTCCAGCACGCGGGCCGCCTCCTCCCCCAGGCCCGCCACCCGGTGCAGCACGACGTCGAGCACGCCCTGCGGCAACTCCTCCCCCGCCCGGGCCAGCTCCGCGAGGAAGAACGGGTTCCCGGCGGTGCGCCCGCGCAGCTCCTCGGCCTTGCGGCTGCCCGGGTCGCGGCCGGACAACTCCCGGACGAGCGCGCGGACCTCCTCGGCGGCGAGCCCGTCGAGCCCGAGCCTGCGCGCGCCGAGCCGCGACAGCGCCGACAGCGTGGCGGTGAGCGCCGACGCCTCGTGCCGCCGGAAGGTCGCCACCAGCAGCAGGCCCGGCCGGGCGGTGGACGCCACGTGGACCAGCAGTCGCAGCGTCGCGTCGTCGGCCGCGTGGATGTCCTCCAGCACGACGATCACCGGGCCGACGCCGGCCAGGAACGTGCCGACCGCCTCGAAGAACCGCAGCCGCGCCCCCTGCGCGTCGGACGCCGGGATCGCCTCCAGCCCGCCCGACAGGAACGTGCCCACCTCGTCGGGCAGGGCGGCCTCCGGGGCCGCGGCGGCGAGGGCGCGCAGGACCCGTTCCCAAGGCCACAGGGCGGGCGCGGTCTCGTGGTCGGGACTCGACCCCCAGCCGACCGGCACGTCGGCGGTCGCGCGGAACCGCTTCAGCAGGCTCGTCTTGCCGACGCCCGGCTCGCCGTCCACCAGCACGACCTGCCCGGTGGCGGACGACGCCTTCGCCGCCTCGTTCAGGAACTCCAGCGCGCTCTCGCGGCCGACGAAGACCGGCTGGTCCGCCGCGGACTCGGGAGCCCCGCGTGCCGTCGTCCGTGCCAGAGGCCGCCGCGGGACCTGCGGCGTGGCGGGCCGCTCCGGCGGGAGCAGCGTGGCGTCCTGGCGCAGCACCGCGCCTTCGAGTTCCCGCAGCCGCGGCCCGGGATCGATGCCCAATTCCCCGGCGAGTACCTCCCGCACCCTGCGCAGGCATTTGAGGGCCGCCGCCTGCCGGCCCGCCCGGTAGTGGGCCAGCACCAGCAGTTCCCAGGCACGCTCCCGCAGGGGGTGTTCGCGGACGAACGGGTCCAGCCGCGCGACCACGTCCGTGTGGCGGCCCAACTCCAGCAGGGCCGCGGCCAGCCCCTCCACCGCGTCCAGCCGCATCTGCTCCAGACGGCCGATCTCGGGCTGCGCCCACTCCTCGGAACGCACGTCCGCGTACGGGTCTCCCCGCCACAGGCCGAGCGCCTCGGCGAGTGCGGCCGCCGCCTCCTCGTGCCGCCCGTCGGCCAGATAGCCGGACCCGGCCGACACGAGCGTCTCGAAGTCCCTCGTGTCGAGGCCGAGCCCGCCGGTCATCAGGCCGTACCCGTCGGCGGCGCTGACCAGGACGGTCGGGGTCGTGCCCGGCCGCCGGTCGGGCTCCAGCCGGCGGCGCAGGTTGGAGACATAGACCTGCAGGTTCCCCTGGGCGCTGGCCGGCGGGTTGCCGGACCACAGCCGGTCGGTCAGGAGGTCCGCGGGGAGCACACGGTCGGCGTGCATCGCGAGGAGTGCCAGGAGGGCTCGCTGCTTCGGCGGTCCGGCCGGTATGGCCTGTCCGGCCACGACGAGTTCCATGGGTCCGAGGACGTTCAGCCGCACGGGCCAATGGTAGGGAGGCGCCTTTCAACCGGTCCAGTTGTTCCGTTTCGGGAGCCGACCGGCGTTCCGGCATCACGACCGGGATCGTACGAGCCGTGCGGGAGACCTCCTGGGACATGGGATCCGCCTGGCCGAGGAGATCGGTTTCGCCGCGTTCGAGGCCGGCGGGACGTACTCCTTCGGCAAGCCGAGCGGGCCCGGACGGGTTCACGGGTCTTGCCGGTTCCGCCCCGTGAGGAGATCGGACGGGATGCCGAGGACGGTGAGGAAGGCGGTCGCCGCGGGCGTGAGGCCGAAGCGGCTCCAGACCAGGTGCTCGACGCGGGCGGGCGCATCGGTCACCGGGACGGTGGCCACGCCGGTGAGCTGGGGCGTGTAGGTGGACGGCAGCATCGCGACGCCGAGACCTTGCTGGATGAGCCGGGCCATGAGATCCGCCGCGGTCACCTCGAAGGCGACGTCGCGGACGAGTCCCGCGGCGGAGAACGCCTGGTCCGATTGGATGCGGCCGGCTGTCCCGGCCGGGAAGTCCACGAACACCTCCGAGGACAGCCGGCGAAGGTCGACATCCGGCTCCTTCGCGAGCGGGTGAGCGGGAGCGACCACGGCGACGAGCCGGTCACGGGCCAGCTCGTACGCGCGTACGCCCTGAGGGCGGGCCGTGGCCGGCAGCCCGAGGAAGGCGACTTCGACGGCGCCCTGCTTGACATGCTCGACCAGCTCCTCGCTGGCGCCTACGCGCAGGCCGATGCGCACGCGCGGATACCGCCGGTGGAAGTCGTGCAGCGCGGCCGGGATGTCGACAGCGGCGACGGTGGGGATCACGCCCACGGTGAGCCGTCCGCGTATCTCTCCGACGGCCGCGGCGACGTCGGCGGCGGCTCGCTCGGCGGCGTCCAGACATTGGCGGGCGGCGGGGAGGAACGCCTCACCGGCGGGCGTCAGCCGTACCCGGCGGCTGGTGCGGTCGAAGAGCCTGGCGCCGAGTTCCCGCTCCAGGCGTGCGATCTGGTGGCTGAGGGCGGACTGGACGACGAGGCACCGCTCGGCGGCGCGGGTGAAGCTGTTCGTCTCGGCGACGGCGACTACATAGCGCATTTGCTGAAGCTCCATCGATCCATCGTCTATCAAGATGGATGGAGTGAAAAACATGCATTGGACTCATTGATGTGCGTCGCCCGAGACTGGCTTCGTGACGAACACGACTGCACACGCGATCTCCGTGGAAACCGATAGCGGCGCCAGCTATGGGAACCTGTCTCGCACCGCGGTGACGGCGCTGGGGCCCGTCGTGTGGGGCACGACGTACGTGGTCACCACCGAGCTTCTTCCCCAGGGACATCCGATGTTCGCGGGACTCCTCCGCGCGTTGCCCGCAGGCCTGATCGCCCTGGCGCTCACGCGAACCCTGCCGCGCGGGGCGTGGTGGGGGAAAGCGGCGGTGCTCGGCGTGTTGAACATCGGCCTGTTCTTCCCATTCCTCTTCACGGCGGCCGAGCGGCTGCCGGGAGGCGTCGCCGCCACTCTTGGCGCGGCCCAGCCGATCATCGTCGCCGTCCTGGCCATGGCGATCCTTCATGAGAGCCCGTCCGCACGGCGCTTCGTCTGGGGGGTGGTCGGCGTCGTGGGCGTCGGCCTGGTGGTGATCGGCCCGAACGCGGCGTTCGACGGCGTCGGGCTCGTGGCGGGCCTCGCCGGGGCCGTCACGATGGCTCTCGGGGTGACGCTCACCAAGCGCTGGGGGCGTCCCGCCGGAGTCGGACCCACCGCGTTCGCCGGCTGGCAGCTCACTGCCGGCGGCCTGTTCCTGGTGCCCGTCACGTTCCTCATGGAGGGCCCGCCGCCCGCGGTGGACGGGCCCGCCGCCCTCGGCTACCTCTGGCTGGGCCTGTTCGGAGGCCTGATCGCCTACGTCCTGTGGTTCCGCGGCGTCACCATGCTGCCGGTCACCTCCGTCGCGGTCCTCGGCCTCCTCTCGCCGATGGTCGCCGCGCTTCTCGGCGCCGTCCTGCTCGGTCAGACACTCGGCCCGATCCAGCTCGTGGGCTTCGCGCTCTCGCTTGCCGCGATCGTCGCGGCGCAGCTTCCCACGCGTACCGGTCCGCGCACCTCCGTCCTGAACATCGTCAAGGAGAGGACCGGCCGATGAGGATCATCGGTGACAGACGACTTCCAAGGTGACGCCGTCGGGGCCTTCCCAGAACGTGGCGTAGTAGGCGGGGCCGTACTGGGGGAACTCCTGCGGCTCGTACAGGACGTTCGCACCCCACGTGGTCGCCCACTCGTGCAGGCGATCGACCACCCGACGGTCTCCTCCATGGTCACGCTCGGTGGCGCTCGTGCAGCACCGGGGCAGCGGGCTTGCCCGCCTCGGTGGACGGGCTGCGCTTCGTCGTGCCCAAGCACAGCATCAATACCGGGCCTTCGCCGAATACGGCCGGATCGCCAACACGCCGCACCTGCTGGCGACGTGCCGTGGCGATCGGCTTAGAGAGTCGCCGTCACGGGACGGCGGCCGCCAAGGCGGGCGGGAACAGAGGTGAGCGCCGCCACCACGAGCACGGTTGCCGGCACCAGGGCGATCAGCTGCCAGGACGCGGGAAGCGTGGCCCTGTCGCTGTCGCCACCGATGATCGTGTTGATGGCGGCGAACAGCGCCCAGCCTCCCGGGAAGACACCCAGGACGGCACCGAGGAACGCGGGCAGCACCTGCGCGGTCGCCAGGGCGACGGTCGTTTCCTGCGGGGTTGCGCCGAGTGCGCGGGCCAGCGCCGACGCATGCCGGTTGTCGAGCACCGTCGCCCAGGTGATGACGATGGCGTTGACGGCCGCCAGGGAGAGCAGGATGACCGTCCAGACGAGGAGCACGTGCCGCAGCACCGCCACCTGAGCTTCGGTGTACGCGCCGGTGCCTGACTGGTCGCCGAGGAAGGCGTTGAGCACCAGCAGGACGTAGATCCCGCTGACCGTGACCGCGATGCTGACCACGCCCAGCACGACCCGTCGCGGCCGGCGGGCGGCGACCCGCGAGGCGAGCAGCAGCGGGACGGGAAGTCGTGCCGAGAGAGCGATCAGCCAACCGGTGCGGCGAGGTGGGCGTGCCGCGTCGGCCAGCGCGCCGGCGGTGCCGGCGCGGGCCGCGCGCACGGCCGGAACAGCGGTCGCCACCACCGCGACGCCGAGTGCCACGGCGGTCACCAGACCGATTGTGGACCAGGTCGGCGACGCCGTCCCCGCGCTGCCGACGAGGCCGGCACTGGACTCGGTGAGCAACGGGGCGGTCAGCGATCCGATCGTCAGCCCGGCCGCGGCCGCGACGACGGCCACGAGGAGATACTCCACGAGCAGCACGGCAGCGACCAGGCTCGGGGTGCCGCCGACTGCCTTGAGGAGTCCGACGCGTCGGTGCTGGTCGGCCATCCGGCCGCCGACCAGCACCGCGAGACTGGCCACGGCGAGCAGACCGAGCAGCCAGGCGCCGATGAGCAGCAGGATCTGGGAGTCTTCGGCCAGGTCGGTGGCGTCGGCGAGAATGCTCTGCCACGCCTGCATGGGCATGGCGCCGCCGTGATCGCCGCCGGTCCGGTCGATGAATGCCTCGGCTTCGTCCGGGTCGGCCAGCTTCAGGTTCATCACATAGGACAGGGAGCTTCGGTCCGAGGCGAGGCTCCGCAGATCCGCCTGGGCGAGCCAGGCCAGCCCGGGATTGTGCAGCAACCCCGCAGGCAGGTCCCGGTCGTTGGGGATGGCGCCGTTGATACAGCCGGCCGAGACGATGCAGGACGCGCCGGGATAGGGCGGCATGGCGGCGGTGACGGCGACGCCGACGACCTTGAACGACCTACCGGCCAGGGTGACCGAGTCGCCGACGCCCACGTCCAGTGAGTCGGCGAAGGCGGCCTCGAGCACTACTCCGCCGTCGCTGACCCAGCTGCCTTGCGTCACCTGGGGCTGGTCGACCGCCGCGACAATGGCGTCGCGTCCTTCGACCTGCACGTCCGACGTCCGGCCGGACGCCTCGATCTTCCCCGCGATGACGGGGTACGGTCCGCTGTGCGCGGTGACGCCGGGGGCGGTGGCCAGTTTGTCGAGCTCCGCGAGGTCGGCGAGGTCGGTGGCCCGGCCGACGGCGACGACCACGTCGGGTCCCTTGGTCGCCGCCCGGGTGCTTTGGTAGGGGTCGCCGGCCGCGTCGCGCAGGACGAGCCCGAGCGTCAGCGTCGTGGTGGCGGCCAGGATGGCGAGCAGCAGAAGCGCGGCCTCGGTACGGCGCCGCCGGAGGTCTCGCATGGCGAGACGGATCACGAGGAGGGTACGGCCCACGGTGGTCAGTCCTCCAGCCCGACGAGCGCGCCGAGCTGCCCGGTGGTGCCGCCGGTCGGCCCGGTCTCGTCCATGAGCGCGCCGTCGCGCATCGAGAACTTCCGGTCCGCGGTGGCCGCGATCCGCGCGTCATGCGTGACGATGACCAGCGTCTGCCCGGAATCGCGCAGGTCCTTGAAGAGCTGGAGGACGTCCAGGGTGGCGGCGCTGTCCAGGTTTCCCGTCGGCTCGTCGGCGAGGACGACCAACGGTTCGTTGCTCAACGCCCGGGCGACCGCGACCCGCTGCCGCTGGCCGCCCGACAGCGCGGAGGGCAGGAAGCGCGCCCGGCCGGCGAGCCCGACCTGCTTCAGCAGTTCCTCCGCACGCCGCCGGGCGGCCCGGGGCGAGCGTCCGGCCAGCAGCGCCGACAACTCGACGTTCTCCACGGCGGTGAGCTCCTCCATCAGGTGGAAGGACTGGAAGACGTAGCTGACGTCGGTCCGCCGCATCCGGGCCAGGGCCTTCTCACTGATGTTGTCGATGCGCCGGTCGTTCAGCCGCACCTCGCCGCCCGAGGGTCGGTCCAGCCCGCCGAGCAGGTGCAGCAGCGTGGACTTTCCGCAGCCGCTCGGTCCCATGATCGCCACCGTCTCTCCCGCGCTGACGTCGAGATCGACGCCGTCGACGGCGCGCACCAATCCTTCCCCTCTGCCGTACTCCTTCCGCAGCCCGCGGGCGCTCAGTACGGGCATGTCGGCGGCATTGCTCACGATCCACTCCTTCGATGGGTCCAGTTCTGCTTGCGGGTCTTGAGCCGGCGCAGGTCCGCCTCAAGCGGGAGGTCGAGGACGCTCTGATTCACGGTGTCCCCGATGAACGCCGGAACGCCGTTGGCGATTCGAGCGCGGACGCGGGTGCGGATATGGAGGAGGCCGTCACCAGGACGACCGCGCAGAGGGATCTGACCATGGCCGCCAGCGTGGCCTGAAGCGGGTTGCACGGTCGTGAACGGATCCGTTAACGCCATTGAAACCGCGGTTCGCGTATGAATGTCGCGTGCGGATTCTGGTGGCCGAAGACGAACGCGACCTGGCCGATCTCGTGGCGGTGGGGTTGCGCCGCCATGCCATGGCCGTCGACGTGGTGTACGACGGTGCCGCCGCGGTGGAGCGGCTGGCGGTGCACGACTACGACGTTCTCGTGCTGGATCGGGACCTGCCCGAGATGCACGGCGACCTCGTGTGCCGTGAGCTGGTGGCGCGCGGGAGCCGTACGCGGATCCTGATGATGACGGCGGCGGCGTCGGTGCCGGAGCGGATCGCGGGTCTGGGGATGGGGGCCGACGACTACCTGCCCAAACCGTTTGACTACGCCGAGTTGGTCGCACGGGTGCGGGCGCTGGGGAGGCGCAGCCAGTCGGCGGTACCGCCGGTGCTGACGCGGCACGGGATCATGCTCGACCCGCACCGGCTGCAAGCCTCGCGGGACGGGCGGCACCTGCACCTGTCACTGAAGGAGTTCGCCGTCCTTGAGGTGCTGATGAGGGCGGACGGCGCGGTCGTGAGCTCCGAACGGCTGCTTGAAGAGGCCTGGGACGAGAACGCCGATCCGTTCACGACGGTGGTGCGGGTCCTGATCAGCCGCCTACGGGCCAAGCTGGGTGACCCGCCGTGCATTCAGACCGTTCCCGGTGCGGGATACCTGCTGTGACGACGATCCGGGTACGGCTCATGCTGATCTACTCCGGGCTGTTCCTGCTGACCTCGGTCGTGTTGCTGGTCACGGTCAACCTCCTGCTGCGCCAGGCGCTGAAGACGCGGATCGCCCGACTGCCCGGCGGGCCGGTGGCGCCGCATCCGCAGCCGCATCCGCAGCTGCCCGAGCTGGTGAACGACGTGATCGGCTACCAGTGGGAGACGACCACCTTCACGGTGGGGATCTTGACGCTGATCTCGCTGGCCGTCGGTTGGCTGGTCGCCGGGCGGATCCTGCGGCCCATCCACCGGATCACCGCCACCGCGCAGCGACTGTCCCTGTCGACCCTGCACGAACGGATCGCGCTCACCGGGCCGAAGGACGAGCTGAAGGAACTGGCCGACACCTTCGACGCGATGCTCGACCGGCTCGAACGCTCCGTCGAGGGGCAGCGGCGGTTCATCGCCAACGCATCCCACGAGTTGCGGACCCCGCTGGCCGTCCAACGGGCGGCGATCGAAATCGGGCTCCCCGAGGACGGCGGCGAGATCCGCGGCACGCTCCTGCGCCACAACCGCCGCGCGGAGAACCTCATCGACGCCCTGCTGGTCCTGGCCCAGGCGGAACACGGCCTGGACAACAGGAGCCCGGTGGCCCTGGACCAGGTGACACGGCTCGTCCTGGCGGAAACAGGTTCGGACGGCGTCACCGTGACGGGGAGGGCGGAGCCGTTCGTCGTCGACGGGGACCCTGTCCTGCTGAACCGGCTCATCACCAACCTCCTCGACAACGCGGTCCGCTACAACCGTCCCGGCGGGACCGTTGAGGTAACGCTCTCCCGTGGAGTGTTGACGGTTCGCAACACCGGCCCGCACGTACCCCAGGAACGTTTCGGCGATCTCTTCGAACCCTTCCGGCGGCTGCACACGACCCCCGGACAGGGCACCGGACTCGGATTGTCGATCGTCGCGGCGATCGCGAAGGCTCACGGGGCCGACGTGCGAGCGAACCCCAACCCGGGTGGCGGGCTGGAGATCGTCGTGGCTTTCGCGGGATCCGAGGACGCAGCCCCCGTAGGAGGAACAGCGGGGTGATACATGCGACACAGAACCCGCACCATCTGACAGATTGCGATCAGGAGCCGAGAAGGGCGGAGCTGGGCGGTTTCCTCGCCAGATGTTTGTGAGACCGCGCGACTCACCCCTGACCGTGCTCACCGGACTGGGCTATGACATCCTTCTGATGGTCGCCGTCTGATCGGCTCCCCCGTCAGAGCGGCAGTGGGATGCGGTCGAAGAACCAGTACAGGCTGACCGCCACGATGGGGACCGACATCGCGACCGTCACCCAGCGGGCCGCGGACGTCCGGCGCACCAGCACCAGCAGCGGGAAGAGCACCGCGATGATCGCGAGCTGGGTCACCTCGATGCCGATGTTGAAGCTCAGCAGTGACAGGAGCAGCCCCCACGACCCACCCTCGTCGATGTCCAGCGCGCTCGCGAAGCCCAGCCCGTGCATCAGGCCGAAGGCGAAGACGACCGGCAGCCGCCACTTGCCCCATCCGGCCTCCTCGCGGCCCACGAGGTTGGCGACCGCCACGGCGATGATCGACACTGCGATGACCGGCTCGACGATCTTCGCGGGGACGTCCACGATGCCCATCGCCGCCAGGAGGAACGTGATGCTGTGGGCGACCGTGAAGGCGGAGGCCGTGATGACGACGTCGCGGAGGCGGCGGGCGCCGATGAGCAGGGCGAGCAGGAAGAAGATGTGGTCGAGGCCCGACAGCAGATGCTCGGCACCGAGCAGGAAGAACTCCCCGACCTGGTGCGAGGCCAGGCGCTCGCCGATCCGCAGCGTCGGGTTGCCGGCGCTCAGGACCGCGGAGCCCGTCCTGCCGTCGAGCGTGTATCTCACGAGCGTCTCCGTGCTGTGCACGAAGCTCTCGGCGTCGGGGAAGAGGGCGCTCGAGATCGCGTGCCGGCCGGCACCGTCGCCCTCGCAGGCGTAGTCGAGGGTCACCACCGCGAAGGCCACCTTGTCGCGGTCGCGCACGTCCGCGTCGCCCACGGTCGTGGGCGTGCACGGCTTGTCGCCGTACGCCACGGCGAAACGACGCGTGACGTAGTCGGCGACGGCGACATGGTTGATCTTGAGTTGGCGGAGCTGCTCGGTCCGCTCCTTCGCCTCGTACGCCTCCGCGTAGAGCCAGGCCGACTTCATGAGGAGGTCGTATTCCAGGTCGAGCACCGCCCTGACGTGCGCGCCCGTTCCGGTCACCACGGCGTGGGCCTTCGTGGTCGCGTCGTGCGCCGCCGCCGGAGCGGGCAACGCCAGACCGGCCAGTACGCCGCCGAGGACGTGGACGAGAGCGAGGACGACGGCGGACAGCCAGCGCCTGCGAGGCATGTCGAGTTCTCCAGAATGCGGGTGAACGCCGCCCCGGACCGGGTCCGGGGCGGCGGCCACGGATCGGTTACTTGCGCTGGAACCAGCGGTACAGAGGCGAGTCCGGTCCCCACTTGCCGGGACCGCCGTGCTCGTCCTTCGTGACGAAGACGCTCGGCTCGGAGGCGGTCACGCCGCCGCCGGTGGAGCGTGCCGTGACGAACCAGGCGTAGGACGTGTCAGCCTTGAGGCGGTCCCAGACCACCGAGGCGACCTGACCCGACGCGACCGTGCTCGTGCCGACGACCCGGGTGGGCTTGTAGATCGCCAGGGAGTCGGTCGTGAAGCTCGTCGTACGGGTGGTGAGGTCGACCGGGAGCACCATGTTGTCCTCGCGCCCGTCGTAGCGGCGCAGCGGGTCGAACTCGCCGGCGCCGAAGTCATTGAGCAACGGGGAGTAGGTGTCCACGGTCAGCTCCGACCGCTTGACGTTGAACTGCAGCAGGCGGAAGAAGCTCGCACCGAACTGGAGCTGGTCGTTCGGGTTGTATCCGCCGACCTCGGTGAGCCCGAGGCGGTCGGCCGACACCGTGTAGAACTGGTAGTCCGCCAGCAGCTCGACGACTCCCTTGCCGACCTGGCCCACCTTCGGCTTCACGTTGGTGGCCACACCGTGCTCGTGCCCGGCGAGGATGAGGAAGACGTTCGGGTTCTTCTCGACCACCGTCTTGTACAGCATCGAGCCGTCGGGAGCCGAGAATCCGGCGCCGCGGCCGTCGGGGTTGGTGCTCGGCACGAGGTAGTCGTGCGAGAGCAGGATGCCGTTGCGGCCGGGGAACCGCTTGAAGATGGAGTCGGCCCACTCGGCCTCCTCCCGCGTGACGCCGTACGACAGGCCGACCACGACGAAGTCCACCCCGCCGGCGGAGAACAGGTCGTAGTGGTTCTGGTTGTCGCCTTCCTTCCACGGCCCGCCGTACTCCGCGTGCTGCCAGCCCTGCGCCGCCGTCTGGTACCGGCCGGGGCCGTAGTACTTGTTGTAGATCGCCTCCGGCCCGTCCTCCGTGCCCGACTGGTTGTCGTGGTTGCCGGCGATCACGCCGTTCGGGATGTCGGCCTCGTCCAGCACGCGCTGCTGGCGGGAGGACACCTCGAGCTCGCCGACGACCTGCTTCCGCATGGCCTCGTCCGCGGGCTTGCGGATGTTGTTCTCGATGATGTCGCCGGTGTGCGCGACGTAGGAGATCTTGCGCGGGTCCTTGTTGTCCTTGATCCAGTTGACGATGCCGGCGTAGGCGGACTCCCACACCGCGCGCTCCTCGGCGGTCTCCTGCTCCACCGCGCCCTCGGAGATGTACTGCGTGTCGGTGAAGTGGACGATCGAGAAGTCGTACGTCGAGGGGTCGGCGAAGCCGTTCGGGTCGCCGGGGTCGATGTCGTCGGCGAACGGGTCCTCACCGGTCACCATGACGTGGACCTGCTGACCGTCGATGTACTCCGCGCCGACGACGGCGGTGAGCACGGTGGTGCCCTCGGCGGCGCCGCGGGAGCTCGTCAGGAGGTCCCACGCCTTGGTCTTGGTGTTCCACGCGCGCAGGGACGCCAGGCGCTCGGGGTCGATGACGCCCTCCCAACGCAGGACCGGCGCGTCCACGTGGCCCTTCACCTGGATGTCGAACCGCTGGTAGGTGACGTCCCGGCCGGCGGGCGCGTCGAGGGTCGCGCCGTCAGCGGGGTCGAGCCCCTTGGTCGTGACCTTCTCCTCGCCGGGCACCCGCAGGGTCGTGGGGACGGACGCGGCCACGCCCTGGTACGCCTGGTTCGGGGTCAGGATCTCGGCCTCGGAGAACGTCGCCGTCACCTTGCCGCCGCCGGGCTCGGCCACCTTGGCCGAGAGCGTGACGGACTTCGACACGTCGACGCTGCCCACCGCGGGTGCCAACTCGGCGGGGACGTCCGGGACGCCCGCGGACTCGAACGCGATCTCGCGGGTGGCGGTGTTGCCGAGCCCGTCGGAGCCGGTCACGGCCAGGGTGTGCGTGCCGGGCGACAGCCCGGGGCCCACCTGGGCGCCCAGCGCGATCGGCCGGCCGTCGAGTGTGACGTCCGGCCCGGACACCACGCCGGAGGCGTCCTCGAGCGTGACGTCCAGCACGACCGAGGCGATGATCTTCTCCCCCGCGGCCGGGACGCTCGCGGCGACCTTGGGCGCGGAGTTGTCGGTGATCAGCGTACGGGTGGCGGTCTCCCCCGTCGTCGAGGCCGCGGCGAGCGTGTGCTTGCCGTCCTTGATCGCGGTGGTGTCGAGGTCCGCGCGCAGACCGCCGGCGGGCCCGTCCACGAGGAACTCGAGGTCGATCTCGGTGAGCAGGTTCACGTTGTCGCCGCAGTTGCCGTCGCCCATGCTGTACGAGCTCTTGAGCATCTGGCCGGTCGCCGTACCCCGCACCGGGGCGAGGGCGATGTTCGAGATCGCGAAGTCGTCGCGGTTGGCGCCGCACGACGTCGGATACGTGCCGGCCACGAAATCGATCGTGTTCCAGCCGGGCACGAGGTACTCGTTCGGGAAGGTGAAGTCCACGCGCCGGCTGACGAAGTCGCCGTCGAGCACGACCTTCCGCCCGTTGACGAGCAGGTAGTTCTGGTACCGGGCCTCGATCGAGTTGCTGCCCACGGTGAAGCTGAGGGTCGCGTCACCCGAGCCGAGGGTCTGGACGACGTGCACCGGCCGGGCGTCGATCGTGTAGTGCAGTTCGACATCGCGGAGGGCGGTCTGGCTGCTGCCGCACGTGCCGTCACCTATGTCGTACGACGGCTTGATGTCCTTGCCGGTCACGGTGGCGCCGTCGAGGGCGAGGTCGAGATCGGCGATGGTGAAGTCGTCTCGGTCGATCCCGCAGGACGCCTTGTAGTCCCCGGTCACCACCTTGATCGTGTTGTCGCCGGGCACCAGGAACCGGGCGGGCACCGCGACGGCGACGCGCCGACCGGCCCAGGAGCCGCCCAGGTCGATCCGCTTTCCGTTGACGAGTATGAAGTCGTCGTACTTGTCGTCGATCGAGTCCGCGCCCACGTCGAAGCTGAACGTCGCCACCCCGTTACCCAGGGTGGCCTTCGTGGCGGGCTCGGCGCCGTCGACGGTGAGGGACGTGACGCCGCCTCCGCCCTCGGCGGGTACGGTCGCGAAGACCGACTGGTCGCCCGCCACGAGCGTGCCGTCGGTGGGCAGCAGCCGGGGCGCCCCGGCCGGAGCGTTGTTCACGGTCACGCTGTTCTTGACGGTGCCTCCGGCCGCGGTCTTGGCCGTGATGGCGTGCTCGCCGTTGGCCAGTGTCGTGGTGTCCAGGTCCGCGGCGAGACCCGTGGTGCCCTGTGGGTCGCCCTGAACGAAGAACGTCAGCTTGGCCTGCTTGAGCAGTGAGGTGTTCGAGCCGCAGTTCCCGTCGCCGAAGGAGAAGGTGTACGGGTTGTCCTCGCCGTCCGCGACCTCGCCGAGGAGTTCGAGGCTCACGTCGGACAGGACGAAGTCGTCGTGGTTGACCCCGCAGGAGCTGTCGATCGCCCCGGCGAAGATCTCGATGGTGTTCTCGCCCTTGACGAGGTGCTCGTTCGGGATCTCGATGGTCGCCCGCTCGTTCATGTGGTCGCCGATGTCGCTCCGGTAGGCACCGTTGACGAGCACGTAGTTGTGGTACCGCGCCTCCGTCGAGTTCGAGCCGACATCGAACCGGAGCTTGGAGACGCCCACCGTCCGGTCGGCCTTGAGCGCGGCGCCGTCGACGGCGAGCTCCGTGACACTGTCGCCGGCCGCGGCCGGGACCGCCGCGACCTTGACCGTGCCCTCGATGTACGAACCGCCCGCGGGGGTGAGGGTGGGAGG
>NZ_JADDIL010000089.1:0-35342 GCF_020826795.1 Microtetraspora sp. AC03309
TTGTGCATCATGCACTGGCTTTTAGCACACTGTTGAGTTCTCAAGAAACGGACGCGACCACCATCACGACCGGCCATGACGGCCGGCTCCTCAGGGGCATTGATCTCGTTTTGTTCTCATCCCGAGAGTTCCAGCCGATCATCGGCTGGAGCCCACCGTGGGATCCGATCCCCGTCTCCGGGGCAACCGTTCCAGACTACCTCACCGTCCGCTCCTTGTCCAACCAGCCTGGCGGGCTGAGATCTGGACACGTTACGAACCGGCCGGATGCGGCTCGAGAGCCGGACCCATATGGCGTGTCGGAAGTGGCTGGCCCGTGAAGACCCGTCCGCCTCGCGGCGTCCCGGTCTCTCGGGGCGTTGAGAACATTAGGCAACACCCGGCCTATCGTCAAATCCGTCCGATTTCGGCGAAACCGCAGGTCAGAGCATTGATCGGACGATGCGGGGCGGCTTCGCCACCAGACTGTTACCACCGTCACAGCCATTTTTGACCCGTCAGACGGCCGTCATCGCCCGCGTGCGGCTCGCGTCCTGCCGGTCGCGCCCGGCCCGCAAACGCCGTACGGCACGGCCTCGGGCCGAGACCCGTGAAGCCGTGCCGTACGAAATGAGATGGAACCGAGACGAGGTCAGGCGACCTCGACGCCGCCGACGGTGCGCTTGCCGCGGCGGAGCACGAGGAACCGGCCGTGCAGCAGGTCCTCCTGGGCCGGCGTGTACTCCTCATCCGTGATCTTCACGTTGTTGAGGTACGCCCCGCCCTCCTTGACGGCACGCCGGGCGGCCGACTTCGACTCGACCAGGCCGCTCTCGGCGAGCAGGTCGACATACGTCATCCCGAGCGCGGGAACCGTCGCCTTGGGCACCTCGGCCAGCGCGGAGTCGAGGGTCCTGGCGTCGAGCTCCTCCAGCGATCCCTGACCGAACAGGGCGCGCGACGCGGCGATCACCCTCGCGAGCTCGGCCTCGCCGTGGACCATGGTCGTCAGGTCCTCGGCGAGCGCTCGTTGCCCGGCACGCGCGGCCGGACGCTCGGCGACGTCCTTCTCCAGCTCGGCGATCTCCTCGCGGGTCCGGAAGGTGAAGACCTTCAGGAACCGCACGATGTCCCGGTCGTCGGCGTTCAGCCAGTACTGGTAGAACGCGTACGGCGAGGTGAGCGCCGGATCGAGCCAGACGGCGCCTCCGGCGGTCTTGCCGAACTTCGTGCCGTCGGCCTTGGTGATCAGCTTGCCGGTGAGCGCGTGGACGTGGGCGCTCTCGACGCGGCGGATCAGGTCCACCCCCGCCGTGATGTTGCCCCACTGGTCGCTGCCGCCGAGCTGGAGCGTGCACCCGTGCCGGCGGTAGAGCTCCAGGTAGTCGTTGGCCTGGAGGATCTGGTAGCTGAACTCGGTGTAGCTGAGCCCCTCACCGCCGAGCCGCGCGGACACGGACTCTCGGGCCAGCATGCGGTTCACCGGGAAGTGCTTTCCGACGTCGCGCAGGAAGTCGATCGCGGACAGCTTCGCCGTCCAGTCGAGGTTGCTGACCATCGTCGCGGACGTCGGCCCCTCGTCGAACGAGAGGAAGTTCTCCACCTGGCCGCGGATGCGGCTCACCCAGTCGGCGACGATCTCCGAGGAGTTCAGTGAGCGCTCGGTGCTGCGGCCGCTGGGGTCACCGATGAGCCCTGTGGCGCCGCCGACCAGCGCGATCGGCCGATGCCCCGCCCGCTGGAACCGGGTGAGGATCAGCAGGGTCGCGAGGTTTCCGACATGGATGGACGGCGCGGTCGGGTCGAAGCCCGCATAGACCGTGATCGGACCCTCGGCCAGTGCCTTGCGCAGCGCGTCGGCATCGGTGGTCTGCGCGATGACATCGCGCCATTCGAGCTCATCGAGGATGTCGGTCACGATCCTGGCTTTCGGTTCGATGGATGTACGGCTTTCGCCCCCGTACAAGCCTGCCTGATCACAAAACCCTATCGCCACTCGATACGTGGCCGGTCCTGGCGACCCAGGAGGTGACGTGCTCCTGAGCCTCACGGGGACGGGGCGCCGACCGGCTTCCTGCCCGGGGTGTCCCAGGCACCCGGAGGTGGCGAGCCATCGCCGGGTTCCGCGACCATGGCGGGGCGTCGCCGGAAGAATGGCGTCATGGAAATCTGGATCAACCCGGCCTGCTCCAAGTGCCGCTCCGCGTTGTCCCTGCTGGACGAGGAGGGCGCTCAGTACACGATCCGCCACTATCTGGAGGAGCCGCCGACCGTACGGGAACTCGAGGAGGTGCTCCGGCGCCTCGGCCTGGAGCCCTGGGACGTCGCCCGCGTCGGTGAGCCCGTGGCGGCGGAGCTCGGCATGGCCTCGTGGCCGTGCGACGAGCGGAACCGCGGCCGGTGGGTCGAGGCGATGGCCGCCCATCCGGTGCTGATCCAGCGGCCGATCATCACCGCGGACGACGGGACGGCGGTCGTCGGCCGGTCCCCCGAATCGGTCCGATCGGTTCTGCCCCGGGCCGAGAACCCGGCCGGCGAGCCCTCCTGAACGTCGAGCCCTCCTGAACGTCGCCGCCGATCAGCGCACGTCGGGCTGGGGTCCCTCGGTCCGGCCACGCCGGCGCGGTACGTGGGGACGGTAGGGCGAGACCGTGGGATCGCCGTCGATCCAGAATCGCCAGGGTGTCTCCGCTCCGGCGGAGACACCCGTGCGGGGCCCCGTCCTGATGAGCGCCGGATCGACGGGGACGCCGGAGAGGACCCGGATCGGCCCGTCGGCGCAGCAGTCGAGTCCGTTGTGCCGCCGTTCCAGGTCGAGGGAGACGGCCAGCCGGGCCGGACCCCTGGCCAGGTCCCGGTCGGGGATGCTCCGACGTCCGCCGGACCGGGTACGGATCTCGCCCGCCTCGGCCCTGCCCACATCGGCCCCGTCCGCGCCGGAGGAATCGGAGACAGCGGAAGCGGCCGAAACCTCGGAAACCGACGAACGGGAGCGGGACGCGCCGGTCGAAAGGCGGCGGGAACGGGCGGAGTCGGCCCCCGCGATCACCTCGCCGGCCCGCAGGAGCACGGCCGAACCGCTGCCCTCCGGCAGGCAGACGAGATTGGCGCAGAAGTGCATGCCGTACGTGAAATAGACGTACAGGTGGCCGGGATGGCCGAACATCACGGCGTTGCGGAGCGTCTGCCCGCGATAGGTGTGCGAGGCCGGGTCCTTGCCCGGCCCGCCGTACGCCTCGACCTCGGTGAGCCGTACGGCCACGGGGCCGTGCACGATCACCCGGCCGAGCAGGTCCGGTGCGACCAGGTGGGAGGGCCGGTCGAAGAACTCACGGAGCAGCGCCGTCCCCGCGCCCGGTGCGAGATCGCCGGGCAGGACGATCTCGCGGGCGTCGCCCGGCGCGGAGTGCCGCCCGTGGAGGACCGGGCCCGGCGGCACGGCGCTGTCAGGTGCCACGCCGTCAGGTGCCGCGCCGTCGGGTGCCACGCCGTCACGCGTGGCACCCCCGGGCATGGAGAGCCCGGAAGCCGGCGTGCGGGAACCGGTCTCCCGCGGAACCGGGCCGGAGGGCATGGTCAGCTTCCGCTCGCCCACGCCGCCTGGACGTCGACGGCCTCGCGCAGGGCGACGAGCTGGTCCATGACCCGGTCGGGAGCGGTGCCGCCGTGGGCCTTGCGGGCCGCGAGGGCGCCGGCCACGTTCAGCACGTCCCTGACATCCGGCGTGAAGTGCGGCGAGACCTTGGCCAGCTCGTCGTCGGTGAGCTCGCCGAGGTCCTTGTCGTTGACCTGGCACCAGACGACCAGGTGGCCGACGGCCTCGTGCGCGTCACGGAAGGCCACGCCCTTGCGGACCAGCAGCTCCGCCAGGTCCGTCGCCAGCGCGAACCCGTCGGGGGCGCTCGACTCGAGCTTGGCCGTGTTGACCCGCATGGTGGACACCAGACCCGACACCGCGGGCAGGACCAGGAGCAGCGTGTCGACCGCGTCGAACACCGGCTCCTTGTCCTCCTGCAGGTCACGGTTGTAGGTGAGCGGCAGGCCCTTGAGCGTCGTCAGCATGGTCATGAGAGCGCCGATCAGCCGGCCGCTCTTGCCCCTGGCCAGCTCGGCGACGTCGGGGTTCTTCTTCTGCGGCATGATCGACGAGCCGGTGGAGTAGGCGTCGTCCATCTCGATCCAGCGGAACTCCTGCGAGGCCCACAGGACGATCTCCTCGCCCAGGCGGGACAGGTGCACGCCGATCATCGCCGCGCAGAACAGGAACTCGGCGGCGAAGTCTCGGTCGGCCACCGCGTCCATCGAGTTGGGCGCGGCGGCGTCGAAGCCCAGCTCGGCCGCGACCGCCGTCGGGTCGAGCGGCAGGGAGGACCCGGCGAGGGCGCCGGAGCCGAGCGGGGAGATCGCGGCGCGCCGGTCCCAGTCGCGCAGCCGGTCGATGTCCCGCGTCAGCGGGTGCACGTGGGCGAGCAACTGATGGCCGAACGACACCGGCTGGGCGTGCTGCAGGTGGGTCATTCCGGGAGCGGCGGTCGAGGCGTGCTCCTCGGCCTGGCTCATCAGCGCGGTCTCCAGCTCGACCAGGCGCGAGACGATCGTGCGGACGTGGTCGCGCAGGTAGAGCCGCAGGTCGGTGGCCACCTGGTCGTTGCGGCTGCGGCCGGCCCGCAGCTTCCCTCCGAGCGTGCCGAGCCGCTCGAGCAGCCCGCGCTCAAGGGCGGTGTGCACGTCCTCGTCGGCGACCGTCGGCCGGAACTCGCCCGCCTTGCAGGCCCGCTCCAGATCGTCGAGGGCGCCGAGCATGCGCTCGAGCTCCTCCTCCGTCAGCAAGCCGGCACGGTGCAGCACCCGGGCGTGCGCGCGCGAGGCCAGCAGGTCGTACGGCGCGAGCCGCCAGTCGAACTGCACGCTCACCGACAGGCGGGTGAGCGCGTCCGCCGGCCCTCCCTCGAACCTGCCGCCCCACAGCCGCATCGGCTTGTTGTCCGCCACCGTCGTTCTCCCTCCGAGTTTCATCCGCGACCTTAACCGACGTGCGCCCCGGCTCCGCACCAGAGCCGGGGCGCACGGCGAACCCTCTAGCCCTGGCGGGCGTCGCGGGCAGCCGCGATCTTGCTGGGCAGCGACCAGAGCTGGACGAAGCCCTTGGCCAGCGACTGGTCGAAGGCGTCGCCGGTGTCGTAGGTGGCCAGCGAGAAGTCGTACAGCGAGGCGTCGGAGCGCCGGCCGGTGACGACGGCGCGGCCGCCGTGCAGGACGAGCCGGATGTCACCGGACACGTGCTGCTGGGCGTCGGCGATGAACGCGTCGAGGGCGTTCTTGAGCGGCGAGAACCACAGGCCGTCGTAGACGAGCTCGCCCCACCGCTGGTCGACCGAGCGCTTGAACCGGGCGAGGTCGCGCTCGACGGTGACGTTCTCCAGCTCCATGTGCGCGGTGATCAGCGCGACGGCGCCGGGGGCCTCGTAGACCTCGCGGGACTTGATGCCGACGAGCCGGTCCTCCACCATGTCCAGCCGGCCGACGCCCTGCGCGCCCGCGCGCCGGTTCAGCTCGGCGATGATCTCGAACGGTGACAGCGCCCGGCCGTCGAGGGCCACGGGAACACCCTTGACGAAGGTGATGACGACCTCGTCGGCCTCACGCGGCACGGTCGGGTCGGCGGTGTAGTCGTACACGTCCTCGATGGGCGCGTTCCAGATGTCCTCGAGGAAGCCGGTCTCGACGGCGCGGCCCCAGAGGTTCTGGTCGATGGAGTAGGGCGACTTCTTGCTGACGTCGATCGGCAGGCCCTTCTCCTCGGCGAAGGCGATGGCCTTGTCGCGGGTCCAGGCGTAGTCACGCGCCGGGGCGATGACCTTGAGCTCCGGGTTCAGCGCGGCGAGGCCGGCCTCGAACCGCACCTGGTCGTTGCCCTTGCCCGTGCAGCCGTGCGAGACGTGGGTGCCGCCGAACTCCTTGGCCGCCGCGGCCAGGTGCTTGACGATCAGCGGCCGGGAGAGGGCGCTGACCAGCGGGTAGCGGTCCATGTAGAGCGCGTTCGCCTGGAGCGCGGGGACGCAGAAGTCCCGCGCGAACTCCTCGCGGGCGTCGACGACGACAGCCTCGACCGCGCCGCAGTCGAGCGCGCGCTTCCGGATGACCTCCATGTTCTCGCCGCCCTGGCCGACGTCGACCGCGACGGCGATGACCTCGGCGCCGGTCTTGTCGGCGAGGAACGGGATGGCCACGGAGGTGTCGAGGCCGCCCGAGAAGGCGAGTACGACCCTGTCACTCATGATCTTTCTCCAATTGCGTGGTCACGATTAATGTTTTCACAGGTCACAACGCCTACCGGCGCTTCTCTTCATGATCGCGGGCGGAGCGTCGCCCGACCCTGCCGCGCCGTGCGGGCCGCTCTACGGACCGCTGTGCGGGCCGTGCGCGGTCGCGGCGGCGTCACCCGCGGCGGTCGGCCAGTTTGAGCAGGGCGGCCGCCAGAGCGTCTCCCCCCAGAGGGTCGCGGCTGATCACCAGGATCGTGTCGTCGCCCGCGACCGTGCCGAGGATCGACTCCCAGTCGGCGTGGTCGATGGCCGAGGCCAGGAACTGCGCCGCACCCGGCGGAGTGCGCAGGATGACCAGGTTGGCCGACGCCTCCGCCGACACCAGGAGCTCCTCGGCGATCCCGCGAAGCCTGGCGTAGGGGTTCTCCCCCATGCCCGTCCGGTAAAGCGGGATCCGGCCGCCTCCCTCACCGGGCACCGCGTATACCAGTGTCCCATCGTCGGCCCGGAGCTTCAGCGCGCCCAGCTCGTCCAGGTCGCGCGAGAGCGTCCCCTGGGTCACCTCGACGCCGCCCTCGGCCAGCAGCCGGGACAGCTCGGGCTGGGACCGGATCTTGTTCCTGGTGAGCAGGTCGACGATCCTGGCGTGCCGCGCCGCCTTGGTGAGGGGGATGGTCACGACGCCCCCAACTCCGACGAGCCTTCCCCCGCAGCCTGCCCGCTGCGCGTCACCAGCCAGTGCAGGAGCGCCTTCTGGGCGTGCAACCGGTTCTCGGCCTGGTCCCAGACGACACTCTGCGGGCCGTCGAGCACCTCGGCGGTGATCTCCAGCCCCCGGTAGGCGGGCAGGCAGTGCAGCACGATCGCGTCCGGAGCCGCCTGAGCGAGCAGGTCCGCCCCGAGCTGGTACGGCGCGAACGCCGCCACGCGTTCGTCCTTGCCCTCCTGGCCCATCGACACCCAGGTGTCCGTGGCGAGTACGTGCGCCCCGGCGACCGCCGCCGCCGGGTCGGTGATCGCCGCGACCGACCCGCCCGTGGTGGCGGCGATCTCGGCCGCCCGGTCGAGGATCACCGCGTCCGGCAGGTAGCCGGCCGGTGCCCCGATCCGTACGTGCATCCCGGCCGTCGCGCCACCCAGGAGGTAGGAGTGGGCCATGTTGTTCGCCCCGTCGCCCAGGTACGCCAGGGTGAGCCCCTTGAGCATGCCCTTGTGCTCGCGGATCGTCTGCAGGTCCGCCAGGATCTGGCACGGGTGGAACTCGTCCGTCAGCGCGTTGACCACCGGGACGGACGACGCCGACGCCATCGCGTCGACACGCTCCTGCCCGGACGTCCGCCACACGATGGCCCCCACCTGGCGCTCCAGGACGCGGGCGGTGTCCTCGATCGGTTCGCCCCGCCCCATCTGGGACGAGCCGCCGTCGATGACCAGCGGCAGGCCGCCGAGCTCGCCGACGCCGACCGCGAACGACACCCGGGTACGGGTGGACGGCTTGTCGAACAGCACCGCCACCGTGCGCGGCCCCTCGAAGGGCCGGTAGCCGTAGCGGTCCTTCTTCATCGCGTCGGCCAGGTCGAGCACCTGCGCCTGCTCCTCGGGCGTCAGGTCGTCGTCCCGCAGGAAGTGCCTGACCCGCGCCGGGTCCGCGCCCTGCCCGACTCGCGCCGGGTCCGCGCCCTGCCCCACCCGCGCGTCCTCGGCAGGTCCGTGACTAGTCATTGGCGGCCTCCAGGATGCCGGGAAGCGCGTCCACGAAGGACCGCACCTCGGTCGATGTGACGACGAGCGGGGGCGCGAGCCGTACGGCGTCGGGCTGCAGCGCGTTGACCAGGAAGCCGGCCTCCTGCGCCGCCGCCTGGACCTGCGCCGACCGGTCCGCGGTGAGCACGGCGGCCAGCCACAGGCCGCGGCCGCGCACGCCCTTGAGCAGCGGGTGCCTGATCGCGGCGATCCCGTCCCGCAGTTCCTGCCCGACGGCCCTGACGTGCGTCAGCAGGTCCTCGCGGTCGATGGTGTCCAGTACGGCGAGGGCCGCGGCGCACGAGACGGGGTTGCCGCCGAACGTGGAGCCGTGGTCGCCCTTGTCGAAGATCGTGCCGGCCGCGCCGATGCCCACGCAGGCGCCGATCGGCATGCCACCGCCGAGGCCCTTGGCCAGGGTCAGCAGGTCGGGGAGCACGCCGTCCGCCTGGTGCGCGAACCAGTGACCGGTCCTGCCGATCGCCGACTGGATCTCGTCGGCCACCAGCAGCGCGCCCGTCGCAGAGCAGATCTCCCTGGCGGCCCTGAGGTATCCGTCGGGCGGCGGCACGACGCCGGCCTCGCCCTGGGTCGGCTCAAGGAAGACCGCCGCGCAGTCGCCGGTCACCGCGGTCTTCAGCGCGTCGGCGTCGCCGTACGGGACGAACCTGACGTCGATCGGGAACGGGCCGAACTGGTCGCGGATCGACGGCTTGCCGGTCAGCGACAGAGCGCCGAGCGTGCGGCCGTGGAAGCCCATCTCCGCCGCGACGAAGTAGCTTCGGCCGTTGGCCTTGCCGTACTTGATGGCCAGCTTGAGCGCCGCCTCGTTGGCCTCAGTGCCCGAATTGGCCAGAAAGACCCTGGTGGGCGCGCCCAGCAGGCCGCCCAGCCGCTCGGCGAGCAGGACCTCGGGCTCGTGCAGGAACAGGTTCGAGGTGTGCGCCAGCGTCGCCACCTGCCGGGACACCGCCTCGACCAGCGCCGGGTGCGCATGCCCCAGGGAGCTGACCGCGATGCCGCCGATGAAGTCGAGATAGCGCCTGCCGTCGACGTCCCACACGGCGCTGCCCTCACCGCGCGCCAGCGCGATCGGCGGCACGCCGTAGTTCGGCATGAACGCCGCCTCGAAGCGCTTCCTGAGCGCCTCTCCGGCCGGGGTCCGGTCCGGATTCGTCGCCTCGCTCACGCGTCCCCCTTGATCGGAATGGTGACCTGCATGCGCCGCCCCACCAGTGCGGACACGGGCTGGGCGGGGGTGGAGTCGGGCAGGACCATGGTGCCGATGCCCTCGTCCGTGAAGATCTCCAGCAGCACGGAGTGCGGAACCCGGCCGTCGAGCACGTGCGCCTGCGGGACGCCGCCCCGCACCGCCGTCAGGCACGCCTCCATCTTCGGGACCATGCCGCTCGACAGCGACGGCAGCAGCTCGGCCAGCTCGGACGCGGCGATCCTGCTGACGACCTCGCCGCTGTTCGGCCAGTCGGCGTACAGACCCTCGACGTCGGTGAGCACGACCAGCTTGGACGCGCCCAGCGCGACCGCGAGCGCGGCGGCGGCGGTGTCGGCGTTGACGTTGTAGATCTCGCCGTCCTCGCCGCGCGCGATCGACGACACCACGGGGATCCGCCCGTCGTCCAGCAGGGCCTGTACGGCTCCCGCCTCGACCCCGACGATCTCGCCGACCTGGCCGATGTCGACGGCGACCCCGTCCACGACGGCGTGCTTGCGCTCCGCGGTGAACAGGTGGGCGTCCTCGCCCGACATGCCGACCGCGAACGGTCCGTGCCGGTTGATCAGGCCGACCACGTCGCGGTTGACCTGGCCGACCAGGACCATCCGGACCACCTGCATGGCCTCGGGCGTGGTCACCCGCAGGCCCGAGACGAAGTGGCTCTCGATCCCCAGCAGGTCGAGGTGCCGCTGGATCTGCGGGCCTCCGCCGTGCACGATCACCGGCCTGAGCCCGGCGTACCTGAGGAAGACCACGTCGTCGGCGAACTTCTCGCGCAGGTGCTCCTCGGTCATCGCGTTGCCGCCGTACTTGATGACGACGGTCGCGCCGTGGAACCGCGCCATCCAGGGCAGCGCCTCGATGAGCGTGTGCGCCTTGTCGAGCGCGCCGTTCAGCCGGGGCGTCATGACGAGTACGCCGAGTTCTCGTGGACGTAGGCCGCGGTGAGGTCGGTGGTGTGGATCGTCGCCGAATGCGGCCCCGCGGACAGGTCGATCGTGATCGTCACGTCGCGGGGGCGCAGGTCGACCTTGGACCTGTCGTCGCCCACCGCGCCGCCGCGGCAGATCCAGATGCCGTTGATGGCCACGTTGAGCCGGTCGGCGTCGAAGACGGCGTCGGTCGTGCCGACCGCGGACAGCACCCGGCCCCAGTTGGGGTCCTCGCCGTGGATCGCGCACTTGAGCAGGTTGTTCCTGGCCACCGCCCGGCCGACCGTCACGGCGTCCTCGACGCCGGCCGCGCCCACGACCTCGATCGCGATCGCCTTGGACGCGCCCTCGGCGTCGACCAGGAGCTGCCGGGTGAGGTCGGCGCAGACCGTGGTGACGACCTTCTCGAACTCGGCGAGGTCGGGCCGTACACCGGACGCGCCACTGGCCAGCAGCAGCACGGTGTCGTTGGTGGACATGCAGCCGTCGGCGTCCAGCCGGTCGAAGGTGACGGCGGTCGCCTTGCGCAGCACCGCGTCCAGTTCCTCCGAGGTGACCTCGGCGTCGGTGGTGATGACGCACAGCATGGTGGCCAGCGACGGCGCGAGCATGCCCGCTCCCTTGGCCATGCCGCCCACCATGTAACCGCCCTCGCCCCTGCGGAAGGCGATCTTGCTGACCGAGTCGGTGGTCCTGATCGCGTCGGCGGCGGCCAGGCCGCCGTCCCGCGAGAGCTGGGACACGGCCGTGTCGACCCCGCCGAGCAGCGCGTCCATCGGGAGCCGCTCGCCGATCAGCCCGGTCGAGCAGACGGCGATCTCACCCGCCGAGTCCTCCAGCGCCCCGGCGACCTTCTCGGCCGTGGCGTGCGTGTCCTGGAAACCGAGCGGTCCGGTGCAGGCGTTGGCGCCACCGGAGTTGAGGATCACCGCCTTGACCCGGCCGCCGGCCAGCACCTGCGCCGACCACAACACCGGCGCGGCCTTGACCCTGTTGGCGGTGAAGACGCCCGCGGCCGCGCGCGACGGCCCGTCGTTGACGACGAGCGCGAGGTCGCGCGCGCCGCTCGCCTTGATGCCCGCGACGACGCCCGCCGCCCGGAACCCGAGTGGAGCCGTGACGCTCATACACCCTCCTCGCCTCGCGGCGCGGGGCCGCACTCGCATGTCATGTGTGGATCGGTTCGCTGGTCGTGCCGTCGCCGGATCACGGGGCGAGCCCGTTCAGGGGGAGGCCGAGCTCCTCGGGAAGGCCGAGGGCCAGGTTGACGCTCTGGACGGCGCCGCCCGCCGTGCCCTTGGTGAGGTTGTCGATGGCGGCGACGGCGACGACCCGCCCGGCGCGCTCGTCGAGGGCGACCTGCAGGACGGCGGTGTTGGCTCCGGCCGTCATCGCGGTCGCCGGCCAGGTCCCCTCGGGCAGCAGGTGGAGGAACGGCTCGTCCTTCACCGCCGTCTCGTACGCCTCCCGGAGCGCGGCGGCGGTGAGGCCGGGGGCGGCCGGTGCCGTACAGGTGGCCAGGATGCCGCGGCTCATCGGGGCGAGCGTCGGGGTGAAGGAGACCCGGACGGGCCCTCCCGCGACCTTCGCCAGGTTCTGCTCCATCTCGGGGGTGTGCCGGTGGACGCCGCCCACGCCGTACGCGCTGACGGAACCGATGACCTCGCTGCCGAGAAGGTGGGACTTGGGCGCCCTGCCCGCGCCCGAGGTGCCGCTGGCGGCGACCACGACCACGTCGGGCTCGACGAGTCCGGCGGCGAAGGCCGGGAACAGGGCCAGCGTCACCGAGGTGGGGTAGCAGCCGGGGACCGCGATCCTGCGGGCCCCGCGCAGCACCTCGCGCTGGCCGGGCAGTTCGGGCAGGCCGTACGGCCAGGTGCCCGCGTGCGTGCCTCCGTAGAAGTGGGTCCAGTCCTCGGCGCTCTCCAGCCGGAAGTCGGCGCCGCAGTCGACCACGACCGTGCCCTCGCCGAGCTGGGCGGCGATGGCGGCGGACTGGCCGTGCGGGAGCGCGAGGAACACGACGTCATGACCGGCCAGCGCCTCGGCGGTGGTGTCCTGGATGACGCGGTCCGCCAGGGCGGGGAGGTGGGGCTGGTGCTCGCCGAGGCGCGTCCCCGCGCTGGATCCGGCGGTCAGCGCGCCGATCTCGAAGGACGGGTGACCGAGCAGCAGCCGGAGCAGCTCGCCTCCCGCGTAACCGCTCGCTCCCGCGATCGCCGCCCTCATCGGTCCCCCTGCATGTTCATGCAAATATGCTCATTCTCTTGCTCTAGAAGAGTATGCATCCGCCAGCATGATCATGCAAATCGACACGCGCACGGACACGCGCGGCGGATCTTTGCGTTCGCATCCCTGGCTTACGTACCTACCGGTCGGTATCGTGACTTTTCCGGTTACCATCGCGGCTTGGAGTGCACTCCATGGCTATCACGCATGCCCAGGTACAGGCCCAGCTCACCGCGCCCGGCCAGCTCTTCGAGATGGAGGATGTGGAGGTCGGCGGAACGACGATCCGCGCGTGGAAGCACGCCCCCAAGACCTTCCGGGATCTGCTGGAGATCAGCCGTTTCCACGGGGAGAACGTCTTCCTCATCTATGAGGACGAGCGGATCAGCTACGAGGAGCACTTCCGCCGCGCGGCCACCCTGGCCCGGCGTCTGGTCGAGGACTACGGCGTGCGCAAGGGCGACCGGGTCGCCCTCGCCATGCGGAACTACCCCGAATGGGTCGTCTCGTTCTCCGCGATCCTGGCCGCCGGGGCGGTGGCCGTACCGCTGAACGCCTGGTGGACCGGCCAGGAGCTCGCGTACGGCCTGACCGACTCGGGGGCCCGGCTGCTGATCGCCGACGCCGAGCGGGCCGAGCGGCTGAAGGACGAGAAGGCCGCCCAGGTACCGATGATCGTCGCCCGAGGTCCGGGGGCGAACCTCGACGAGGTCATGGGAGAGGTGCGGGCCGACGTGACCCTCCCCCCGGTCGAGCTCGGCCCCGACGACCCCGCGACGATCTTCTACACCTCCGGGACCACCGGCCGCCCCAAGGGCGCGCTCGGCACCCACCGCAACCTCGGCCAGGCCCCCATGACCGTCGCGTACGCGATGATGCGCGCCACCGCGCTGGCCGGCAAGGACCCGGCGGAGGCCGCCTCGGTCCGGCGCGTGACACTCCTCGCCGTTCCGCTCTTCCACGTGACCGGCTGCTTCGCCGTGCTGATCACCACCATCTTCAGCGGCGGCGGGCTCGCCCTGATGTACAGGTGGGACCCCGAGCGGGCGCTCCAGACGATCGAGCGCGAGAAGGTCACCGTCCTGACCGGCGTGCCGACCAACGCCTGGCAACTGCTGTCCCACCCCGCGTTCGGCCGGTACGACATCTCCTCCCTGACCTCCATCTCGTACGGCGGCGCGCCGGCACCCCCCAGGCTGCTGGAGCGGATCACCGAGCTGCTGCCCGACCGGACGCCGTCCAACGGGTACGGCATGACCGAGACGACGGCGCTGGCCATCTACAACGCGGGCAACGACTACGCCGCGAGGCCGGACAGCATCGGGCTCCCCCTGGCCGTCACGGACGTGAAGATCTGTGATCCCGTCGGCGACGAGCTCCCCACCGGCGAGGTCGGCGAGCTGTGCATGCGCGGCCCCATCGTGATCAGCGGCTACTGGAACCGGCCGGAGGCGACCGCCGAGACCTTCGTGAACGGCTGGCTGCACACCGGCGACCTCGCCCGCGTGGACGAGGAGGGCTTCGTCTACATCGTCGACCGGGCCAAGGACATGGTGATCCGCGGCGGCGAGAACGTCTACTGCGCCGAGGTCGAGGCCGCGCTGTTCGAGCATCCGGGAGTCGACGACGCCGCCGTGATCGGCATACCGCACGACGAGCTGGGCGAGGAGGTGGGCGCCGTCGTACGCCGCGTGCCCGGATCGGATGTCTCGGCGGCGGAGCTCCAGGACTTCCTGCGCGGCCGCATCGCCGCGTTCAAGGTGCCGGGGACGTTCTGGTTCCTCGACGAGGAACTGCCCCGCAACCCGGGAGGCAAGATCCTCAAGACCGTGCTGCGGCGGCGGGTGCTCGCCTCCTGAGACTCCTGGGACTCCTGGGACTCCTGAGTCGAGACCTGCCGCGCTGCCGCGGAGGTCGCCTGCGCGGTTCGTAACGAGCCGGATTACCTTCCGGGTAATCGACCGGGAACACGGCGTCGTGGGACCTTTCCCGTGTCAGAGACGACACGAACGAAACCGAAGGAGTCCCGATGACCGACTTCCGCGCCCTGGTCGACCGTTACATCGCCGCCTGGAACGAGACCGACGCCGCGGCCCGGGCCAAGGCCGTGGCCGACCTCTGGACCGAGGACGGCACCTACACCGATCCGCTGGCGGCGGTCCGGGGCCACGAGGCCATCGCGGCGGTGATCGCGGGAGCCCAGGAGATGTTCCCCGGCTTCGTCTTCACCCCCGGCGAGGTCCTCGACGGCCACCACGACATCGTGCGGTTCACCTGGAACCTGGCTCCCGAGGGCGCCGCCGAGCCGGTCGTGGTCGGCTTCGACGTGGCCGCGCTGGACGACGCCGGGCGCATCCGCGACGTCCACGGATTCCTGGACAGGGTGCCCGCCATGTGAGCGGGTCCAGGCCCCCAGGAACGCCGCGTCCGGGGGCCCTGGCCCCCGTCCCGACGGGTGAAAACCGATTGCCCGGCGGGGCCGCGATCAGCGATGATGCCGCTCCGTGTCAGAACGTTCCGATCGATCGCTCCTGGCGCTGGCCCGCCGGATGCGCGTCGACGTCAGCCCGCTGCGCGAGTCCCGCGACTTCCGCCTCCTGCTCAGCTCGGGCATGATCACCCTGGTCGGCACCGTCTTCACCATGGTTGCCGTGCCGTACCAGGTGAAGCAGCTCACCGGGTCACCCGTCGCGGTCGGCCTGGTCAGCCTGGCCGAGTTCGTGCCCATGGTGGTGTGCGGGCTCTGGGGCGGCGCCATCGCGGACGCGCTCGACCGGCGCAAGATCGTGATCTACTCCGAGGTCGGGCTCTGCGTCACCACCGCCATCCTGCTGGTCAACGCCCTGCTGCCCGAGCCGCGGGTCTGGGTGCTCTACGTGGCGGGCGCCCTGTCCGCCGGGTTCGGCAGCGTACGCGGGCCGAGCGAGCAGGCGATGGTCAACCGCGTGCTCAAGCTCGACCAGATGACCGCCGCGTTCGCCCTCCAGGGGCTGGCGCGCAACAGCGCCATCATCGTCGGTCCGGCCGTGGGCGGCGTGGTGGTCATCTCGCTCGGCCCGGCCGCGTCGTACGGCGTCGACGTGGTCTCGTTCCTCATCTCCCTGGCGCTGCTGGTCCGGGTGCGCCCCGTACCGCGGCCGGAGGAGGCGACCCCCGCCTCGCTGCGCTCCCTGGTCGAGGGCGTCCGCTACGCCGGGAAGCGTCCCGACCTGATGGGCACCTATCTCGTCGACATCGCCGCCATGGCGTTCGCCAGTTCCAACGCGCTGTTCCCGTTCCTCGCCGACGACCTGGGGGCGCCGCAGGCCCTCGGCCTGCTGTACGCCGCCGGAGGCGTCGGGTCGGTGATCGCCTCGCTCACGTCGGGATGGACCTCCCACGTGCACCGGCACGGCCTCGCCGTGATCGTGTCGGCCACCTTGTGGGGCGTCTCGGTGGCGATCGCCGCGCTCATGCCGAACGTCTGGCTGGTCTTCCTGTTCCTCGCCGTCGCCGGCGGCGCCGACATGGTGAGCGGCCTCTTCCGGGGCACGATCTGGAACCAGACCATCCCGGACGAGTACCGGGGCCGCCTGGCCGGCATCGAGCTCCTCTCCTACTCCACCGGCCCGATGCTCGGCGACGTACGCGCGGGGCTCATGGCCGGGTGGGGCGGCGCCCGCTTCTCCCTGGGCGCGGGCGGCCTGCTCTGCATGGGGGCGGTGGCCCTGATGGCGGCCGTGCTGCCCCGGTTCCGGAGCTACGACGCCCGCACCGACGAGTACGCCCTGGCCGAGCGTGCCCGCCGCGCCGAACAGCCCAGCGCCGCCTGACCGGGAGGCCGAGCGGGGCGTCTCCTCAGGTCACGAGGCGCAGGACGACGATGTCCTCCCGGTCGAAGATCAGCTGGTAGCCGTCCCGGACGTAGTCGTCGATCACACCGCGGAGATCCTGGCCCGCCGAGGCGATGATCCACGGCGTCCTCCGGTGGCGATAGTCCCACCACAGGACCGTGTCGCGGCCGGACAGATGGGGGCCGAAGTCGTTGCTCGCCTCCACCACCACGCCCTCCGGGATCAGCGCGAGCGCCTCGTGCCGCGCCGCCGCCCGCGCGTCCGGCGCGTAGAAGTCCGGACGGAGGAGCTCGTTGAACGGCCGGTGCGGCACCAGGGTCAGCGCGACGGCGCAGATCGCCACGGCCCACAGGAGGCCGAGCCGTTCCGGCTCCCGGACCCGCCCGGTCCGGCGGAGCCATCTGATCAGGCGGGCCGTGCCGTCCACCCCGGCCAGGAACAGGATCGCGACGGTGAAGGCGTCGTAGTGCCAGGCGGTGGACCACCAGTTCGGCGCGTCGGCGAGCATCCGCTCGGCGACGTGCGGGAGCGCCGCCAGCGCGATCGGCGACAGGAGGCAGAGGAACAGCGTCGGCCACAGCAGCAGGGCGGTCGTGTCGATCTTGGCCTGGTCTCCGACCAGGACGCCGAGGACCCGTAGGGGGTCGGTGACGGCGGTGCGGACCACCTCGGGAAGGTCCGCGCCCAGATGCGAGAAGTACCAGCGCTCGTCGGTCCGGCCGCCGGCCAGCGGGATCAGCACCTTGCGGATGAGTTCCAGCGCGGCCACGCCCGCGACCACGACGGCCGCGCCCAGGCGCCGCCGCCCGGTGACGAACAGCCACGCCCCGACGCCCATCACGAGCAGTCCGGCGTCCTCCTTGGTCAGCAGCAGCCCGGCCAGCGCGAGGAGCCCAGGCAGCCGCTTCCCCGCGTGCAGGCGCTCGATCGCGGCGGCCGTCAGCACGGGGACGAAGGCCACCTCGTGGAACTCCAC
Source organism: Microtetraspora sp. AC03309 (assembly GCF_020826795.1). Taxonomy (NCBI): domain Bacteria; kingdom Bacillati; phylum Actinomycetota; class Actinomycetes; order Streptosporangiales; family Streptosporangiaceae; genus Microtetraspora; species Microtetraspora sp. AC03309. The sequence continues at coordinate 17,193 of NZ_JADDIL010000089.1, forward strand.
GCTGACGGTCTGGGCGATCGGCCAGGACAGCGCGTACGCGACCGCGACCAGATAGGCGGGAGCCGTACCGAGCAGGCGGCGGGTGAACAGCCACAGGAACGGGATGGCCAGCGCGAACAGCAGGGCCTGGGCGACGATCAGCGTGGCGGGACCGTCGTGCACCCAGTACAGCGGGGCGAGCACGGCGAGGATCGGCGAGAAGTGGTCGGCGAGCTGGAGGTAGTCCGTCCCCCGGTCCATGGTGACGCCCAGGAGGGGAATGGCCGGCGGCCGGAAGTGGGCGTAGCCCCTTACCGCCTGATCGAAGATCGTCAGATCATACGTGCCGGTGCGGAAGGTGCGCAGCTTGGTCAGCCCGTGGAGGGAGTACACGCTCGCGGCCAGGGCGCAGGCGACCGCCACCATGACGGGATGGCGCGGCCATTCCCGGGGCGGCGGGATCGCCGGGATCGCCCGGAACACCGGCAACCGCGAGAACGCCGACAGCACCGGCTTCCCCGGGATCGCGGAGTCCACTGGACGGTCGAGCGTGCGGATCCTCCAGGCCATGCCGGGAGATTACGGGCGAATCTCGGCTGTCTGCCAGCCCCGGACCGGACAGGCCGCAGAACCTGCGGTGCCGGGCCGGGGCGGCTGAAACGTTCACGGCGGGCGGCGCCTACCGCCCGTAGATCTCGAACTCGTAGAGCGAGTATCCGTAGGACGTGCCGCGCGTGACGCCCTGCATGCGGACGTAGCGGGCGTTCACCGGGCTGAAGGTGACGTTGTCCACGCCCCCGTCGCCCGTGGTGGTGGAGTGGACCGTGCTCCAGTTGCTCCCGTCGGTGGACGTCTGGATGGTGTACGCCTTGCCGTACGCCGCCTCCCAGCGCAGGATCACCCGCGCCACGCTCGTGACCGATCCGAGGTCCACCTGGACGTACTGGTTGTCGCTCGACGCGCTCGACCAGCGGGTGGTCGGATCACCGTCGTTCGCCTTGCCCGCCGGGTAGAGGAGGTTCTGCTTGCTGGACGCGGTCGCCGTGCCCCCGAGCGCGGCGTTGGCGATCGAGTCGCCGCGCCGCGCCGGGAAGGAGACCACCTGCTGGTAGGTCGGGCGATTCTGCCAGGAGATCAGCGACTGCTTGATCCCGCCGAGCGGCGACTGCCGTACCGCGTCCGCGCACCACTGGTCACCGGCCGAGCACGCGTCGTCGGCCGGGTAGGTCACCGCCGCCGTCTCGGCCAGCGCGGCGGACAGGCTGTCCAGCAGGACCGTTCGGCACGCCTGCACGGTGGCCCCGCAGTATTTCGCCGGAAGCGCGCCCTGCACGGCGTCCCCCAGCACGTTGCGGATGTCCTTGTCGACGTAGCCCCACCAGCCGTACTGGAACGAGGAGCCCTTGTGCGTCTGGGCCTCGTTCGCCGAGGTGGCCAGGGTGGAGACGTCCCCCTGCTGGTGCCCGGAGGGCGACTCGTTGATCTGCAGGGTGTTGATCAGCGACTGGTACAGGCCGTCGCCGAGTCCGGGCCGGAACTGCGCCCGCACCAGCTTGGGCCACCAGGCGTCGAAGACGCGGATGGCGTCCGCGTGCGCGTACGTCTTGCTGCCCGCGGCGGTCTCGGCACGCCGGGCTCCTGCGGCCGCCCAGGCGGACAGCTTGGAGACGGCCGAGGCGAGCGCCGGGTCGGTCACGGTGCCGCTGTCGATGACGCGGAGCAGGTTGGGGAGGACCTTCCAGCCGCGCAGGTCGGTCGTCGCCGCACCGGCCATGATCTTCACGACGCCGGCCCGGTCGAGCGTCCCGGAGGCGAGCGCGGCCTTCACCGGCGCGTCCAGGAGGTCGGCCCGGTGCACCGAGCCGAAGCTGAAGTTGCCGTCCGCCGCTCCGTAGTCCTTCGCCTGCTTGTTGTTCCAGCTCACGAAGTAGTCCTGGTTGACCGCCTGCGGGTGGGTGTTCGCCGCCGCGTACGTCGCGGTGTTCACCGCCGGGTCGTGTCCGGCCCACTCGTGCGCGGCGTCGGCGGCCATCGGCAGGTTCGGGTCGGAGACGGCCGACCGCACCGGGCTGTTGCCGGACATGAAGTACGCCGAGTCGGCCGAGTTCACGTAGAACCAGTTGAACGCGAAGCCGATGTTCGCGGCCGAGTTCTGGAACGCCGCGGCCGAGCCCATCTCGGCGGGGTCGTTGAACATCTGGAAGCCGATCGCGGAGTCCGGTTCATGCCGGTAGGTCGAGCGCAGCGAGGTGAAGGCCGTCGGGGTCCCGCCGACGGTGCCGCGCCATGTCACCAGGCCGTAATTGGTGCGCTTGATCACCAGGTCGTACGATCCGGCGGCCGTCGAGTCCGCCGTGGTCGGCTTCCAGGAGTTCTTCTTGCGCAGCGTCTCCATCGCGGTGCAGGTGCCGTGGTACAGGTAGTGGTCCGACGCCGTGGTGGCGGTCCCGCCGTTGGGGTCGCACAGCGTGATCGCGTAGGTGTCGGTGATGTCCTGCGTGCTGGAGGTGGCGCTCCAGGCGTAGTCGGCGCCCCTGCCGAGCAGCACGTACAGGTTGAGCCCGGCGAACGCCGCGCCGCGCGCCCGGATGCCCGGTCCGGACAGTTCCTCCAGCATGAGGAGCTGCGGGGAGAAGTAGCCGGTCTGCGGGCCGAAGACCGCGATGGGGTGGCCGGTGCCCGACTTGGCGGCGGAGACGACGATCGCGTTCGACATGCCCGGCTTGGCGTTGTCGACGGTGAGGCCGTCGAGCGGGCTCGTGGCGGCGGTCGTCGCCGAGGTCGCCGTGCCCGTCTCGTTCTCGGTGATGTCGACCGGCGCGGTCGACGCGTCGGGCAGCACCACCCCGGTGGCCCCGGCGGGGGCGGCTCCGGACGGGAAGCTCTGCCCACCGTGCAGGGTGAGCACGGTCTCCGGGTCGTTCTGCCCGCGGAACGCCGCCCAGACCTGGTCGCCCACGGCGGCGCCGTACTTGGCCCGCGCGACGACCCGGACCAGGGCCGACTGCGTCTCGTTGCCGCCACCGCCGCCGAAGAGGCCGCCGATCACACCGGAGATCGCGACCAGGTCGGTCATGGTGAAGTCGACCGGCCCGCCCGCGTTGGTGATCGCGTCCATGTGCCCGGTCAGCACATACTCGCCGGGGCAGTTGCGCTTGGACATGCAGACGTCGATGTAGGCGTTGATGCCGTCGATGTAGTTCCGTACGTCGGAGTAGAGCTGCGCGCCTCTGGACCCCGAGTCCCGCAGCCGGTCGATCTGGGCCTGCAGATCGGCCTCCGTGTACGGAGAGTTGCGCCAGACGCTCTGCTCCAGCTCCCGGTTGCCCTGGGCGCCTCCGGCGAACGGGGTCAGCTCGCCCCTGCCGACGTGCCGCATCAGGTCCATGACCCAGAGGCGGTCCTGCGCGCCCGCGTAGCCCGCGCCGAACATGGTGCCCTCACGGGTGGTGCCGGTGATGTGCGGCACCCCGGTCGCCTTGTCCCGGACGATCGTGACGTCCGAGCGGGGGCTGACCGTGCTCTCGACCTGTCCGGCGGGTACGCCGAAGGAGGCGTCGTTGAAGAACGAGGCGATCTGCTCGTCGGTCAGCCCCGTGTAGCCCGAGATGAGCCCGGCGTACTTGCCGAGCTGGTCGGCGCTGTGCGCGGGGCGGGTGCCGACGGACTGGTTGCCGAGGATGTCGACCAGCGTGGCGTTGCCGTTCTGGCCCGGCGGGAGGACGTCCGCGCACTGGCCGAGGCAGTAGTCGTCCGAGACCGTGGCGGCCGCGGCCGCCGAGGCGGCGGAAGACGTGGAGGCCGCCGTAGCGGCTGAGGCTGCCGGGGACGCCGGTAAGCCGGTGATCACGAGGGCGGACACGGCGACGGCCGTGAGTGCCCCTCGAAGGCGCGCGTGCATGGGGGAACTTCCCTTCGCGAGAAGCCGGAGGGTGGGGGGTGACATTCGCGCGCACGAATATGAGGGCTGCTCAGCTCTGGACGATACCCGTTGGTAACCCCTGCATCAATGGGCGAGTTTCGGCTCCCGGACACGGCGATGCCCGCCCGGCTCGGGGCCGGACGGGCATCTCCAGAGGTGACTCGGTCGGGTTCAGGCGCCGCGGAGCTGGGCTCCGGTCCGCTCCCCCGCGAGTGCCACGGCCGCGTCGCGGGCCGCGGTGGTCTCCTCCACCGTGAGCGTGCGGTCCGGAGCGCGGAAGCGCAGCGAGTACGCCAGGGACTTGTGGCCCTCGCCCACCTGCTCGCCCGTGTACACGTCGAACAGCCGGACGGACTCCAGCAGCTCACCCGCTCCCTCGCGCAGCGCGGCCTCGACCTCCGCCACGGTGACCGCGACGGGGACGATCAGCGCGACGTCCTGCGTGGCCACAGGGTACGCGGACACGGCGGGCGCCTGCACCGGCCCCTGCGGGGAGAGCAGCGACAGCTCCAGCTCCATCGCGGCGGTACGCGGCGGCAGGCCGTACGCCTCGACGACGCGCGGGTGCAGCTCACCGGCGTGCCCGACGAGCACGTCGCCCGCGTACAGCGCGGCGCACCGGCCGGGATGCCAGGGCTCGTGCCGGTCGGCGCGGACGTCCAGCTCGATCCCGGCCTCGCGGGCCACGACGCGGGCCGCCTCCACGGCGTCCGCCCAGGACGCCTGACGGCCCTCGCCCCACCAGCCGGACCGCTCGAACTCACCGGCCAGCACCACGGCGACGCGGACCGGCTGCCGGGGCAGCGCGGTCTGGATCAGCGCCAGCTCCTCCGCGGTCGGCATACGGTCGACCGGCAGCACCGGCGCCGTGGCCGGAGCTTCCGGCTCCGGCCGGTAGACGAGACCGGTCTCGAACAGGGCCACGTCACCGAAGCCGCGGCCCACGTTCCGGACCAGCGTCTTCAGCAGGCCGGGCAGGAGGGTGGTCCGCATGAGCGGCTCGTCCTCGCTGAGCGGGTTGACCAGCCGGGTCGCCCGCCTGCGCGCGTCCTGCGCGGGAAGCTGCAGGTTGTCCAGGTCGCGGACCCCGATGAACGGGTAGCACAGCACCTCGACGTAGCCGGAGTAGGCCAGCGCCCGGCCGACCCTGCGGCGCAGCCGCTGCTCCTCCGTCAGCCCCGCCCCTGCCGGGGCGGCGGGCAGCACCGAGGGCAGGTGCTCGTATCCCTCGAGGCGGATGACCTCCTCCGCCAGGTCGTTCGGGTCGGTGAGGTCCGGCCGCCAGGACGGCGGGGTGACCGTGAGCGGGTCGTCGCCGCGTACGGCCAGCTTGTCGCGCAGGTCGCCGCTGGACACCACGCCCGTCGCGGCCACACCCTGGCCGTCGCCGGAGACGGTGTCCTCGGCGACCACGCCTTCGGCGACCACGCAGCCGATCTGCTCCAGCCTGCGGATCACCGTCTCCCGCGTGTACGGCACGCCCGCGACGCCCGCGGGGTGGCCGGAGGGCATGACGATCCGGACCGGCGCCACGTCGACCTCGGCGTGCGTGACGCCCGGGTCGGCGGTGCCGGAGCCCAGCTCGACCAGGAGCTGGACGGCACGCCACGACGCCGCCGGCGGCAGCTCCCGGTCCACGCCCCGCTCGAACCGCTTGGACGCCTCGCTGACCAGGTCGTGCCTGCGGGACTCCCTGGCGATGCCCGTGGCCGAGAAGTGCGCCGCCTCGATCACGATGTCGGTCGAGGAGTCGGAGATCTCGGTGTGGAGCCCGCCCATCGTGCCGGCCATCGAGATCGGCCCCGTGTCGTCGGTGATGAGGATGTCCTCCTCGTGGAGCTTCCGCGTCACGTGGTCGAGCGTCTCGAGGGTCTCCCCCGGCCTGGCCCGCCGTACGACGATCTCGCCGGACAGGCGGGACCGGTCGAACGCGTGCAGCGGCTGGCCCAGCTCCAGCATCACGTAGTTCGTGACGTCCACGGCGAGCGAGACGGGTCGCATGCCGGCGCGGGCGAGTCGTACGCGCATCCAGAGCGGGCTCTCGGCGGCGGGGTCGAAGCCGGTCACCGACCGCAGCACGAAGCGGTCGCAGGCCGTCGGGTCGCCGATCGACGCCGGGTGGGCGCCGCCCTGCGCGGCGGGCGGCGGGGTCGCCGCGGGGTCGCGGAACGGCACGCCGAACGCGATGGCCGCCTCGCGGGCGACGCCCCGGATCGACAGCGCGTATCCGCAGTCCGGCGTGATCTCCAGCTCCAGCACCTCGTCACGGAGACCGAGAAGCTCGACGACGTCCGTCCCGAGGGGCGTGTCCTGAGGAAGCAGCAGGATGCCCGGCGAGGACTCGGCGATGCCGAGCTCGGCCTCCGAGCAGATCATGCCGTCCGACTGCCGCCCGTAGGTCTTGCGCGAGCCGATCTCGAAGCCCCCGGGCAGGACCGCGCCGGGAAGCGCGACGGGAACGACGTCGCCCTCGGCGAAGTTGGTGGCGCCGCACACGATCTCGCGCGGCGCGGCCTCCCCCACCTCGACGAGGCAGTGCCTGATCGGCTTCTTGAAGCCGCTGAGCTCCTCGATGACGACGACCTGGCCGACGACCACGTTCTTGATCTCGTGGCCGTAGGACGCGATCGCCTCAAGCTTGAGCCCCGCCGAGGTGAGCTTGTCCGCCACCTCCTGGGCCGTGACGGCGGGGAGATCGACGTACTCCCGCAGCCATGAAAGCGGGACCTTCATCAGACCTCCATTCCGAACGGCAGGGTGAAGCGGATGTCGCCCTCGACCATGTCACGCATGTCCTCGGCGTTGTTGCGGAACATCAGGGTGCGCTCGATGCCCATCCCGAAGGCGAAGCCCGAGTAGACCGACGGGTCGACGCCGCAGGCGATCAGTACGCGGGGGTTGACCATGCCGCAGCCGCCCCACTCGATCCAGCCCTCCGACTTGCACGTACGGCACGGCGGGTTGCCCGGGACGGCCGACGCGCCGCGGCAGACGAAGCAGCGCAGGTCCATCTCGGCGGACGGCTCGGTGAACGGGAAGTAGTTGGGCCGGAACCGGGTGGTGATGCCCTCGCCGAACATGACCTCGGCGAACCGGTCCAGCGTGCCCTTGAGGTGGGCCATCGTGAGCCCCTTGTCGACGGCGAGCCCCTCGACCTGGTGGAACACCGGGGTGTGGGTGGCGTCCAGCTCGTCGGTACGGAAGACCTTGCCCGGCGAGATGACGTACACCGGCAGGTCGCGCGCCAGCAGCGCGCGGATCTGCACCGGCGACGTCTGGGTGCGCAGCACCTTGCCCGAGGCGGTGCTCTCGACGAAGAACGTGTCGTGGTCGGAGCGGGCGGGGTGGTCCGGCGCGATGTTCAGCGCGTCGAAGTTGAACCACTCGCCTTCGAGCTCGGGTCCCTCGGCCACCTCGTAACCCATCGCGACGAACGCGTCGGCGACACGCTCCTGCAGCGTGGTGAGCGGGTGGCGGGCGCCACGCGGCCCGCGGTCCCACGGCAGGGTGACGTCGACGGTCTCCTCGACGAGGACACGCGCGTCCCGCTCGGCCTCGAGCTCGGCCTGGCGGGCGGAGAGCGCCTGGCCGATGGCCTTGCGCGCGCCGCCGATGCGCTTGCCCGCCTCACTCCGCGCCTGCGGCGGCAGCGCGCCGATCTCGCGGTTGGCCAGCGCGATCGGCGAGCGGTCGCCGGCGTGCGCGAGACGTACCTGCTTCAGTTCGTCGAGGTCGCGCGCCGCGGCGATCGCGGCGAGGGCGTCGGCCTGTGCTCGCGCGACCTCGTCGGCGTGCAGCGGCGTCACCTCGACCGGGTCATAGGTGTTCGACAAGAGAGAGCTCCGTATCCAGGGCTTGAGCGTGCACGAGTCTAGTGCCGCCAACGTCAAGATTCGCCCCCGCGAAGATCGGCGACAGGGGCGCCGGCGCGGTCGGCCCACCGGGTCTGAGGTCGGCTCTGAGATCAGGCGAAGTCAGGGGTCCCGGTGGGCACGGTAAATCGGAACTCCGCGCCGCCGCCGGGCGCGCGCTGCACGCTGATGGTGCCGCCGTGGGCCTCGACCAGGCCCTTGACGATGAAGAGGCCGAGGCCGGTGCCGCCCCGCCTGCGGCCGTTGCCGCGCCAGAACTGCCGGAAGACGCGCGTGACCAACTCGGGTGCGACACCCTCACCCTGGTCGCGCACGGACACGGCCACTCCCCATTCGACGGCTTCGACCACTATCGTCACCGTACCGCGCCCGTGGCGCACCCCGTTTTCCAGCAGGTTGCCGAGAATCTGGTCGATCTTGTCCTGATCGAGCCAGGTCTCGGGGAGTTCGCCGCGCACGTCGAGCCGGAACCGGTCGGCGGACTCGCCCGCCGCGACCCTGCCCGCGATGAGCCTGCGGGCCCGCGCCGGGATGTCCACGACCTGGCGATGGATCTCCAGCCGTCCGGACTCGATCCTGGACACGTCGAGCAGGTCGGTGATCAACCGGGTGACGCGGTCGGCGTCGGCGTTGACCGTCTGCAGCATGACGAGCTTCTGCGCGTCGGTGAAGCGTTCCCACTTGGCCAGCAGCGTGGCGGTGAAACCCTTGACGCTGGTCAGCGGAGATCGGAGTTCGTGCGCGACGGTGGAGACGAGGTCGGCCCTGCTGCGCTCCAGGCGGGCCCGGGCCGAGGCGTCCCTCAGCGTGATGACGACGCGGATCACCGGGCCGGCGCGTTCGGGACGGCGGACCAGGCGAGCCGCGACGAGTAACTCCTGGCGTCCCGGCAGGTGCATCGGGCGCTCGGGCTGGCGGGTCCGGGTGACCAGGCCGCCGTGCGGGTCGAGGCACTTCCACCAGTCGCGGCCCTCGGGGTCGCGCAACGGCAACGCGTCGGTGATGTGTTTGCCGACCGCCGCCCCGCGGGTCACTCCGGTCAGCCGTTCCGCGGCCCGGTTGACGAGCAGGACCACGCCTTCGGAGTCGGCCACGACGAGCCCGTCGGGGAGATCGTCGGAACAGACGTCCGCACTCCCGCCGGCGGCCGGTCCTCCGGCGCTCCGGGGAGTGCCCTCACCACGCACGAGACCGCCTCCCTCGATCCTGTGAAAGCCCGCCGGATGGGGACCCGCGCGTGCTCCAAGGCCGACAATAGCGGGTTTCCCGCTCTAGTCGGCCGCGTCAGACCGCGGGAGTAGATGGATCTTCCACATGATGTAAGGTCTGCCGCTGGGCCCGAGCCGAGGCGTACAGGCAGACGGCGGCGGCGGTGGCGAGGTTGAGACTCTCCGCCCGCCCGTAGATCGGGACCCGCACCACCTCGTCGGCGAGTTCGAGCAACTCCGGGGGCAACCCCCACGCCTCGTTGCCGAAGAGCCATGCCGTGGGCGCGCCGAGATCCACGTCGTCGAGGGTCGCCTTGCCCGTGCCGTCCGCGGCGAGGATCCGCAGCCCGGCGTCCCGCACCTGCCGTACGGCCTGCGCCACCGGGGTGCCGGTCGCGACGGGAAGGTGGAACAGACTGCCCGCGCTGGCCCTCACGCACTTGCCGTTGTACGGATCGACCGAGGCGTCGGTGAACACGACGGCGTCGGCTCCGGCGGCGTCGGCCGTACGCAGGACGGTACCGGCGTTGCCGGGGTCGCGCACATGGGCGAGGAGGGCGACCAGCCGGGCGGTGGACGGCACCGCCTCCGACAGCGGGACGTGGACGAACCGGCAGACGGCCATCAACCCCTGCGGGGTGACGGTCTGGGCGAGCTCGGCCATGACCTCGCCGCTGACCCGGAAGACGTGGACCCCGGCGGCGGCCGCCGCGCCCACGATGTCGGCGTGCCTGGTCTCGGCCTCCGCCGTGGCGAACAGTTCGACCGTCACGCCGTCGAGCGTGAGGGCCTCACGGACGGCCTGCGGCCCCTCGGCCAGGAAGGCCCGGTCGCGGTCCCGGAAGGCGCGCTTGGCGAGCCGCCGCGCGGCCTTGACCCGCGGGGACCTGATGTTGGTGAGCTCGGATCCGGCCATGCCTTCCCCCGTCAAAAGGGGCCCACCGGATGCCGGTGAGCCCCTCGAGTATTGAATTGCCCGACTCAGGCGACCGGCGCGTTCACGTCGGCCGGAAGAGCCTTCTTGGCGGCCTCGGCCAGCGTGGCGAAGGTCTGGCTGTCGTTCACCGCGAGGTCGGCGAGGATCTTACGGTCCACCTCGATGCCGGCGAGACGCAGGCCCTGGATGAACCGGTTGTAGGTGATGCCGTTCGCGCGGGCCGCCGCGTTGATGCGCTGGATCCACAGGCGCCGGAAGGTGCCCTTCTTGTCCTTGCGGTCCCGGTACGCGTAGGTCATCGAGTGGAGCATCTGCTCCTTGGCCTTGCGGTACAGCCTGGACCGCTGACCCCGATAGCCACTCGCCCGGTCGAGGACGACCCTGCGCTTCTTCTTGGCGTTGAGCGCCCGCTTCACGCGTGCCATGTTGTTCAGTCTCCCCGGGGTCGGTTACTTCGCGAGCAGCTTCTTGATCTTCTTGGCGTCGGCGTCGCTGATCACGACGTCGCCCTCGAGCCGGCGCGTACGGGTGGACGGCTTGTGCTCGAAAAGGTGCTTCCGGTTGGCCCGCCGGCGAACGATCTTGCCGGAGCCGGTCACCCGGAACCGCTTCTTCGCACCGCTGTGCGTCTTCATCTTCGGCATCTCAGCCGTCTCTCCCTCGTTGGTCCGTGCCGACGGCCGGGCCGGTAACCCGAGCCGGCGGCATGCCTGGCTCTGCGAGACCGTCCCGGTCTCGGCTTCTCCGTGCGTGTCTGATCACTCAGACGAGCGCGTCACTCCGCGGGCGCGGACTCCTGCTCCCCGAGGAGGGCGTCCTGCTCCGCTGACTCTGAGCCGCGCTGTGCCTTGGCGGCGGCCTTCTCGGCCTTGGCCTCGGCCTTCTTCTTGTGCGGGCCGATGACCATGATCATGTTTCGGCCGTCCTGCTTGGGCTGTGACTCCACGAAACCCAGCTCGGTGACGTCCTCGGCGAGCCGCTGCAACAGCCGGAAGCCCAGCTCCGGCCGGGACTGCTCGCGGCCCCGGAACATGATCGTGACCTTGACCTTGTCGCCCGCCTTGAGGAAGCGCACGACGTGACCCTTCTTGGTCTCGTAGTCGTGCGGATCGATCTTCGGCCGGAGCTTGATCTCTTTGATGATCGTGTGCGCCTGGTTGCGGCGGGCCTCGCGCGCCTTCATGGCCGACTCGTACTTGAACTTGCCGTAGTCCATGAGCTTGCACACGGGCGGCCTGGCCGTCGCCGCGACCTCGACGAGGTCGAGATCGCTCTCCTGGGCCAGCTTCAGTGCATCGCCGATCGAGACGATACCGACCTGCTCGCCGTTCGGGCCAACGAGGCGAACCTCCGGCACGCGGATACGATCGTTGATGCGGGGCTCGGTGCTGATGGGACCTCCAAAGGACTTCCGCTTGATGCTCGACCGTGCGGGAAAACACAAAACCCCGCACGTCACGCATGCGGGGTCACTGAGCCCTCACTCAGAAAGCTCTGGTTGTGATCCTTGACCCGTCCGCCTTTCGGCCGATCAGGTGGGAGGAGGACCTCCGCTTGCGCGTCCAGCCGGCATGCCGGACCGATCGAGTGACAACATTACCACAACCCGGCGACCGCCCCGGTTATTCCACCCCGGGGGTCACCCGGCCTCGGCGGCCCGCCTGAGGATCTCGGCCTCGCCTGCCGCGCGCATCTCCTCGACGGGCACGTCCGCCCGGCCGGTCATCAACTCGACCTGCATGACCGCCTGGTGCAGGAGCATCGGGAACCCGCCGATGACGACCCCGCCCCGAGCCTGTACGGCCGCCGCCAGCCTCGTCGGCCACGGCGAGTAGACCACGTCGAAGACCGCCTTCGCCCGCGCCGCCTGCGCGGCGAAGGCGTCCGCGGCCCCCGAGGGCAGCGTGGAGACGAGGAGATCGACGTCCGCGTCGAACTTGTCGAACTCCTGCACCTCCACCGAGACCCCGAGCCGGTCGGCTACCTCCACGGTCTCCCCCGCGCGGGCGGGGTCGCGCACGACCAGGAACATCTCCCGCAGCCCCATCTCCCGCAGCGCCGCGATGGCCGAGGCCGCGGTGGCGCCCCCGCCGAGGATGGTGGCGGAGCCGGGAGCGCTCACCCCCGCCTCGGCGAGCGCCTGGACGATGCCGTACACGTCGGTGTTCTCCCCGTGGCGGCCGCCGTCGCGGAAGACCACCGTGTTGGCCGCGCCCACCTCGACCGCGAGGCCGGAGACCGTGTCCAGCAGCGGGAACACCACACGCTTGAGCGGCATCGTCAGCGACAGCCCGGCCCACTCCGGCCCGAGCCCGGCGACCAGGCCGGCGAGGCCCTCCTCCGCGCACTCGATCGCGTCGTACCGCCAGCCGGACAGGCCGAGCTCGGCGTACGCCGTGCGGTGCAGGATCGGCGAGAGCGAGTGGCGGATCGGGAGGCCGAGGACCGCCGCCCGGCGTCGCTCGGCTCCGCGCGCTCCGGTCATCCGTTGTTCCGGTTGAACTCTTCGCGGAACTTCCAGAACTCCGACTCCTTGTCGGTGAACTTGGTGATGCCCTTCTTCGGGTCGACGGTCACGAAGTACAGCCAGTTGCCGTCGGCGGGCTTGAGCGCGGCCTCGATGGCGTGGTCACCCGGGTTGTCGATCGGCCCCGGGGGCAGACCGGGACGCGTGTACGTGTTGTACAGCGAGGTGCTCTTCAGGTCCGCGTGGGTGGCGGCGATGCCGTACTTGTTCAGGCCGTACATGACCGTGCTGTCCATCGCCAGGTTCATCTGCGGGTTCCGGCTGAGCCGGTTGTAGATGACGCGGGCCACCTTGCCCATGTCGTCCTGGTTGCCGGACTCGGCCTGCACGATGCTCGCGATGATCATGATCTCGTGCGCCGAGTAGCCGAGCTGCTTCGCCTGGCGTTCCAGGTCGAGCCGCTGGGCGGTCTGGTTGAAGCGGTCGACCATCTTGGTCAGGATCTGGGCCGCGCTGAGCTTCGGCGAGATCTCGTACGTCGCGGGGAAGGCGTAGCCCTCCAGCCGTCCCTTGGCGTACCGGGGAAGGCCGAGGTCCTTCTTCGCGGCCTTCTTGAACTCCTCGACCGGCTTGCCGGTGGCCGTGGACAGCTCGGTGAAGATCTTGCTGAGCCGCAGGCCCTCGCGGATGGTCAGCCGGTTGAGCACGCGATTCTTGGGATCGAGCATGGTCACCGCGGCCTCCGCGGACATGCCCTTGCGCAGGGTGTACTCGCCCGGCTGCAGGGAGGAGCTCTTGCCCGCCGCTCCGATGGCGTTGACGAACGCCCGCGCGCTGGCCACGACGCCCTGCTTCTCCAGCTCCTGGGCGACGTCGGAGGCGGTGGCCCCCTCCTTGACCTCCACGATGATCTCGCCGGTGCCGGCGCCGGTGAAGTCCTTGGGGACGATGACGTCGTGGAACCAGTTGAAGCCGAGGTAGCCGACGCCGCCGAGGACGCCCGCGACGACGACGATGGCGATGAGGCTCGCGGCGAAGCCCTTGCGCCGCTGGCGCGTCCGGCGCTTGCGGCTGCGGCGGCGCTGGCTGCGGGAGGGGCCACGGGAACGGCGCCGGGACGGCCCGTCGTCGTCGGAGCCCAGCAGGAAGTCCATATCGAGATCATTCATAGTGCGCTGGCCAATCTCTCGGTACGGCGTGCCCCGCGTCAAGCGAGTGTGCCGAACCGAGGGGGTTCCGGCGTTCGATTACGCGCCCGCCCCTGCTACGAGCGGGCGTGGGCCCCCAGATCCGGGTGAGCCGCACCCCGCGCGAGGGAACGGCGACCCGGGCCGCCAGGGGGCCAGGACGATCCTTCCGGGCTCGGATGGTCATGTCCTAGATGGTCCCTAGGTACGTGTTCAACTCTTCCCGGTATTTCACAAACTCGCCCTCTTTGTCAGTGAATTTGATGATCCTATGGTGAAGATCGGTTCTGACAAACCGGTACCAATCGCCCGTTTTGGGGGCGAAGTGCACCAAGTATGGCATTATTCCGGGATTAATCGGCCACCCAGGGTGAAGGGCCGCACGGGCCGCACGGCGGCGGATCACGCGGAGCGGTCTCACGGACATCACCTGGTCCCGGCGCTGGTCAGACCGGCGCGCGCCGGTCTGACGCGACCCGGCGCGACGGGTCTGACGCGACCCGGGCGGAAAGCGGTGGCGTGTGACGTCACACCGCGTGGTGGCCGGTCCGCCACCGGGAACATCGGAACGGGCGGCCCGAACCGCGACCGCGGGCATCAGCCGGCTCCGCCGCCCGCTTCCTCGCCGCCGGCTCCGCCCGGCGGTCCGAGGGGACGGCCCGGCGGCCTCCCGGTCGAGCGCTCGGAGTCCAGCGCGGCCTGGAGCAACACCACGGCCGCCGCCTGGTCGATCACGGAGCGCTGGTTCTTCGCCTTCACGCCACTGGAACGCAGCCGCTGCTGGGCGGTCACCGTCGTCAGCCGCTCGTCGAAGAGGCGGATCGGGATCGGCGCGAGCCGCTCGGCGAGGAGGACGGCGAACTCCCGCGCCGCCCCGGCCGCGTGGCTCTCCCGCCCGGAAAGGGATGTGGGCAACCCCACGACGACCTCGATCGCCTCGTGCTCCGCGACGATCGCGGCGATCCGTTCCACGTCACCCCGGCCGCGCCGTACGGTCTCGACCGGCGTGGCGAGCAGACCCGAAGGGTCGCTGCGCGCCACGCCGATGCGTACCGATCCGGCGTCGACGCCGACTCGTACACCCTGCCTCATGATGGCCGGTTCTCCCCGAGAGACCGGACCGTCAGGTGAGGGACGAGGAGATCGTCTCCTCCACGGCGCGCAACGCGTCGCCGATCGCCTCGGGGCGGGTTCCACCGCCCTGCGCGACATCGTCCTTGCCGCCACCGCCACCCCCAAGCGCCTTGGCGGCGACGCCGACCAGCTGCCCCGCCTTCAGGCCACGGCCGCGTCCCGCCTCGTTCACTGCGGCGACGACGACCGGCCGGTCTGAGGGAACACCGGCGACGACGACCACCGCAGCGCGGTCGCTCGGGAATCGGCCGCGCACGTCGAGGGCGAGTTTACGCAGGTCATCGGGAGAAGTGCCAGCGGGCGCGCGATGCGTGACGACGGAGACGCCGTGCACGTCCACCGCTCCGGCGGCCAGTTCACCCGCGACCGCGAGCACCTGCGCCGAGCGGAGCTTCTCCAGCTCCTTCTCGGCCGTGCGCAGCCGGGTGACGATGCCCTCCACCCGCTCCGGCAGCTCCTCGCGGCGCGCCTTGAGCTGCTCGCTGAGCTGGGCCACCAGTACGCTCTCGCGGGCCAGGAAGCGGAAGGCGTCCAGGCCGACCAGCGCCTCGACCCGGCGCACGCCCGCGCCGATCGACGCCTCGCCGAGGACCTTGACCAGGCCGAGCTGGCCGGAGCTCGCCACGTGGGTGCCGCCGCACAGCTCGCGGGAGTAGTCGCCGACCTCGACCACGCGCACCTCGTCGCCGTACTTCTCGCCGAACAGCGCGAGCGCGCCCATGGCGCGGGCCTCGGACTGCGAGGTGTAGTACGCGTTGACGCGGAGGTCGTTGATCAGGACCGCGTTGACCTCGTCCTCGACGTCGCGCAGAACGCTCGGCGCGACCGCTCCGGCCGCCGTGAAGTCGAACCGGAACCGGCCGGGGGAGTTCTCCGAACCCGCCTGCGCCGCGGACTCGCCGAGCGCGTTGCGGAAGCCGCGGTGCACGAGGTGGGTCGCGGTGTGGCTGCGGGAGATCGCGCGGCGCCGCTCCAGGTCGATCTCGGCCTGTGCCTGCTCGCCGACCCGGATCTCGCCGGTGCGGACCTTGCCGCGGTGCACGACGAGGCCGGCGATCGGCGACTGCACGTCGGTGATCTCGACCTCGGCGCCCGCGGTGCGGATCACGCCCTGGTCGGACAGCTGGCCGCCGCCCTCGGCGTAGAACGGCGTGCGGTCGAGGACGATCTCCAGGGTCGTCCCCTCCCCCGCCGCCGGGACTGCGCCGCCGTCGACGATCAGGCCGATGACGCCCGCCTCGGCCGTCGTGTGGTCGTAACCGAGGAAGTCGACCTTGCCGGCCTTCTCCAGCATGCCGCTGAAGACGGAGATGTCGGCGTTGCCGGTCTTCTTGGCCGCGGCGTCCGCCTTGGCCCGGTCCCGCTGCTCCTTCATGAGGCGGCGGAAGCCCTCTTCGTCGACCTTGAGGCCCTGCTCGGAGGCCATCTCGAGGGTGAGGTCGATCGGGAACCCGTAGGTGTCGTGCAGCTGGAACGCCTGGTCGCCGCTCAGACTCGGCGCGCCCTTGCGCTTGGACTCCTCGACGGCCGCGTCGAAGATCGCCGTACCGGTGCGGAGCGTGCCGAGGAAGGACGCCTCCTCCGCGTCGATGACGGTGTGGATGTTGGCCGCGTCGCTCTTCAGCTCGGGATACAGCTCGCCCATCACGTCGATGGTGGTCGCCGTGAGCTCGTGCATGTAGCGGTCCTCGCCCGCGCCGAGCAGGCGGAGGTTGCGGATGCTGCGGCGCAGGATGCGGCGCAGGACGTACCCGCGGCCCTCGTTGGAGGGCAGGACGCCGTCGGCGACCAGCATCACACCGGCGCGCGTGTGGTCGGCCACGACCCGCAGCGACACGTCCGCGCGGCTGTCACGGCCGTACTTCGTGTGGGTGAGCTCGGCCGCCCGGTCGAGGATCTTGTACGTGGTGTCGATCTCGTAGATGTTGTCGACGCCCTGCAGGATCGCCGCCATGCGCTCCAGGCCCATGCCGGTGTCGATGTTCTTGCTCGGCAGTTCGCCCGCGACGTCGAAGTCGACCTTGTTGCGGACCTCGCTGAGCTGGAACTGCATGAAGACGTTGTTCCAGACTTCGAGGTAGCGGTTCTCGTCGGCGACCGGGCCACCCTCGCGGCCGTACTCCGGACCGCGGTCGTAGTAGATCTCCGAGCACGGGCCGCCGGGACCGGGCACGCCCATGTGCCAGTAGTTGTCCGCGAGGCCACGGCGCTGGATGCGCTCCAGCGGGACGCCGACGACCTTGTGCCAGATGTCGGCCGCCTCGTCGTCGTCCTGGTAGACGGTCACCCAGAGCCGCTCCTCGGGGAAGCCGAAGCCGCCCTCGGACTCGGGCTTGGTGAGCAGCTCCCAGGCGTACGGGATCGCCTTCTCCTTGAAGTAGTCGCCCAGGGAGAAGTTGCCGAGCATCTGGAAGAACGTGGCGTGCCGCGTGGTCTTGCCGACCTCGTCGATGTCCGGGGTCCGGATGCACTTCTGGACGCTCACCAGCCTCGGCGCCGGCGGCTTGCGCTGGCCGAGGAAGTAGGGCTTGAAGGGCACCATGCCCGCGGGGACGAGAAGCAGCGTCGGGTCCTCGGCGACAAGGCTGGCCGAGGGCACGACGGTGTGCCCGCGCTCTTCGAAGAAGCGCAGGAAGCGGCGGGCGATCTCTGCCGACTCCATTTCAGCGGCCATCCTTTACGTCGTAGTTTCTGTCAAGACTTTCGAGTCCCATGCGGGCGCGCAACTCAGTTTCCCGGTCCCGCGCCAGCGCGCGGACGTCCCCGGCGAACTCCACGAGCTCACCGGCGAACCCGGCCGCCCGGCCGACGGCGCGTCTGGCCACGTTCTCGGGCCGCATCGCCTGAAGCTTACGCATCGTCCAGACGGCGAGGCACACGCCGACCGCGATGTAGAAGAACCGGCGGATCACGGACGCCGCCCCCCGATCGCGCGGCGGTCCCGCCGGGCCAGCGCCTCGCGGACGCCGTACCCCAGCGCGGACAGCTTGATCATCGGCCCGGCGAACAGCATGGCCGCGACACCGGTGATCTTCACCATGTTGCCGCTGACGTCCTTGACGTTCTCCGTGATCGCCTCGACCGCGACCAGCTGGCGGTTGGTCTCGTTGACCGTCTGGCCGACGTCCTCCAGGAGGGGCACCACCCGATCGCTCAGCTCGGACACCACCTTGGTGGTCTCGGTGAGCAGGCGGGCCAGCCTGACGAGCACGACGGCCATGAAGCACACCAGGATCGCCCAGAACATCGCGACGATCAGACCGGCGACCTCTCCCGCGGTAAGCATGTGCGGATCCGTCTCCTCGGTAGGTGGCAGGCGCGTGTCTCTGCTCGAACCCGCGCCGCGCGGCTTCGGCGCGGCGGATTCGGCTGGAATGGCAAGACCCTACCGCGAACGCCGGGTACGCCGAGGCCCACCACGCCCTTCCCGGCCCCCGCCCGGCC
>NZ_JADDIL010000090.1:0-34481 GCF_020826795.1 Microtetraspora sp. AC03309
GGGTGTCGCCCAGGGCGAGGGTGGCGTGGGTTGCGGCGCGCCGGGGGCGGGTCGAGGGAAGCCGGGTCCGGCGTGGAGCGGCCGGGCCGCTGACTGGGTGACACCTGACGGGTTGATCTCGGGCCGGACACTACCCGGACTGCTGCTCGCCACCGGGCAGTTCCTGCCCGTCTCCGATGTCCATCGCCTGGCCAACACCGCCACCCTCACCCGCCTGGTCATCAACGCCGACGGCCAGGTCCTCGACATGGGCCGCAAAGTCCGGCGCGCAACAGCCCCGCAACGCAAGGTCATCCTGAGCCGCTACGCCACCTGCATGGTCGACGGCTGCCACCTGCCCGCTCACCTGTGCCAGATCGACCACATCGACAACTGGAGCGACGGCGGCGCCACCGACCTGGACAAACTCGGACCCACCTGCCAGTTTCACAACCGCGACCGCTACCGAAACCCCCACCGCTACCAACTCCGCCGGGCGGACGGCAAACGATGGGCCTTCACCTACACCGGCCCCCGCACCAGCCGGAGATAAGACCGGTGCACTCGCCATCGGCGTACCCACACCCGCAGGGCAAGGCCCCCGATAGGGGCACAAGGGCACGTTCCCCGCGAAGCTGCAGTGCTGTCCCCTCGGAGCTGTGACGTCCCCCTTGGAGCTGCGACGTTCCCCTTGGAACTGCGACGTCCCCCTCGGGGCTGCAGTGCTGTCCCCTCGGGGCTGTGACGTCCCCCTCGGGCCTGTAATGACGTCCCCCTGGGATGTGTAGCTGGTGACAGGCCTGACGCCATGAAATGACGACGGCCGTCGCCTGGTCCCTTCGAGATGCGGACTTCAAGATCGAAAGAGAAGGGGATGGTCACGCAGTGTGGCCCCTGCTGCACAGACCGGCGAGGCGGATGGCCGCCGCGGAGTGGCTGGCCGCCGCGACTGATGCGGCGGCCAGCCCTGAGCAGACCTCAGGTGATGTCGCGGCGGACGGTGGTCGCGGAGGCCGCGATCGCGAAGACCACCGCGTAACCGGCGAGTACGAGGGCACCGCCCCAGGCGGGCAACATGTTCGCGTCCATGCCGGTGTCCACGTCGATGCTCATCAGCGCCCGCGCCGCGCCGCCGGGGAGCCATTTGCCCACGACCTGGAGGGCGGGAACTCCAAGGAAGATGTTCTCGATAACGTACGCCCAGGCCACGGCACCGACGATGCCGGCGATCTGGTTGCGTACGAGCGCGCCCAATCCGATGCCGAAGAGCGTGTAGAGGGCGAGCGAGGCGAGAATGCCGAGGCTGATCTGCGGAACGCGCGACTCCCCGAGCGACAGCTCGCCGCCGGCGATCATCACGGTGGGGATCACGACCAGAGCGGTGAAGATCAGTACGGCGACCGCGAACAGGGCGCCGACGATCAGACCGGCGAACAGCTTGGCGGCGATCACGCGCTCCCGGCGCGGCGTCGTCAGAAACGTACCGGTGATCGTCTGGTAGCGGAACTCCGAAGTGATCATAACCACGCCGAGGATCATCACGAAGATCCCGCCGCCCGATCCGGCCGACCAGGCGAACTGTACCCACTCCGGCGTGTCCAGCGCGGGCAGGCCGCCTTGCGGATTCCCGGCGAACCCGATGAAGAAGGCGAGGTTCACACCGATCAGCAGGAGCGTGACGAGGAGCATGACCCACCAGAGCCGCGTGGTGGACAGCTTCAGCAGCTCCGCACGCACCAGGCCGATCATCGTTCCTCCGTCAGTTCCAGGAAGACCTTCTGCAGGTCCGACCGTTCGGCGGCCATCTCGGTCAGCACCACCCGCTGGTCGAGCACGATCTGCCCGATCTCCTCGGGTTCGAGACCGTGGACGCGCAGCGCGCCGTCGTCGAGCCGGTCGACCGTCCCTCCCGCCTTCTCGAGCGCGGGTCCGAGGTCACCAGCCTCCACCGTGCGGATCCGTACGGTCTTCTCGCCGTTGGTGGTGAGCTCGGCGAGCGTGCCCTGCCGTACGAGACGGCCACCCGCGATGATCACGACGTTGTCCACGGTCTGCTCGACCTCGGACAGCACGTGACTGGACACAAGGACGGCCGCGCCCCGGTCGTGGGCGAGGTGACGCAGGAAGCCGCGCAGCCACTGGATGCCGGCGGGGTCCAACCCATTGGCCGGTTCGTCCAGGATGTAGACCTTGGGCTCGCCGAGCAGCGCGGAGGCGAGCGCGAGCCGTTGGCGCATGCCGAGCGAGAAGCCGCCGACACGCTTGCCCGCCGCCTCCGCCAGGCCGACCTGGCCGAGGGCCTCGTCGGCCCTGGTGACCGGAAGTCCGGCCGCGACGCAGAGCAGGCGCAGGTGGTTGCGCGCCGTACGACCGGGATGGAAGTTGGTGGCTTCGAGCACGGCCCCCACCTCGTTGAGGGGCGTGGCCATGGCGGTGTAGCGCTTCCCGTTGACCAGAGCCTCGCCGGAGTCCGGCGTGACCAGGCCGAGTAGGGAGCGCAGTGTGGTGGTCTTTCCGGCGCCGTTCGGTCCGAGATATCCGGTGACGGAGCCCGCCTCCACTGTGAAGGAGACGCCGTCGACCGCTCGCACCGCGCCGAAAGATTTCGACAGGTTTCGGATCTCAATCGCAGTCATCGCAGGCGATTATCAACCCGAGATCATCCGATTTCCTCCTACTTTGTGACGAGAAAACGATCGAAAGAGGTGAATCTGGTTACACATAGCTCGTCATTCGGACGACCAGCGGACCAATGTTCGCGTTCATGGTTCGCCTTCGTGGTTCGCCTTCGTGGTTCGCCTTCGTGGTTCGCCTTCGTGGTTCGCGTTCATGATTCGCGTTCGCGGGTCCAAGTCCGCGTCGGTCACCACGCTGCGACGGCCGACCGCGCCGGAACGGCGTGACAATCACGATCCGATGAGCCGCTCGCGCGATTTCCGTGCCGCCATATGTCCCCCGCCACACCATCACCATCGGCATCAACATCGGCATCATCCAACGCAGAGGGCCCAATCTTCTCTGCCACCACGAAGGTCGTCCTCCACCATCGCGGTCTCTGCCTTCCAGGCCTGTCTTATAGCGCGCGCGGAGCCTTGTACTCCGATCCATGTCGCCGCCACTCGCCCCAATAACGCCGCCCATGCACTGGCCTGCTCACGATCAGTCCCTGGCCACCGGCCCCGGGTCTCGGTTGCGACTCCCCCCTGGCGTCGAGGCCGAGTGCGCCGCCGCCGGGAACGCGAGAGCCGTACCGGATCGGACGGTTACCCGCCCGCCGGTACGGCTCCCACCTCACCGGCCCAGTCACGCCGTCCCCTGCCGGACACCTGCCCGACACCTGCCTGACGCGCGCGACAGACGCCCGCGGAACGGCTACTTCGCGCAGAGACGCAGGACGTTGGCGATGATCTTGGCACCCGCGCCGCCCTGGGTGGTCAGGATCGACTCGGGGTGGAACTGCACGGCGAAGCGCCGGTTCTCGGCGTCCTCGATGGCCATCGCCGCGCCGTCCGGCGTCGAGGCGGTGACGGCGAAGCCGCGCACACCGGGCCGCTTCGCGTGCAGCGAGTGGTAGCGCGCGGCGACGAACTCGGCGGGCAGGCCGTCGAGCAGGGCGCTCTCCCCTTCCCTGCGCACCTGGCCCCGCTTGCCGTGCTCGGGGTACGGCAGCAGTTCCAGGGTGCCGCCCGCCTGCTCGATCATCGCCTGCATCCCGAGGCAGACGCCGAACACGGGCAACTCCCTGGCGTACAGCGCCTCGACGAGAGCGGAGCAGCCGAAGTCGGACGGCCAGCCGGGGCCGGGGGAAAGCACGACGAGCGTCGGCGCGATCTCGTCGAGCATCTCCAGCGGGAACCCGTGCCGCATGGTCACCACGGACGCGCCCTGCTGGCGGAAGTAGTCGGCCAGCGTGTTGACGAACGAGTCCTCGTGGTCCACGAGCAGCACGGTGTGGCCCGTACCGGGCAGTTCGGCGTCCTGCTGCCGCGCCTCCTCCTGAGGCGCCTGGCCGACGGAGGCGAGGGCGCCGAGGAGGGCGCTCGCCTTGAGTTCGGTCTCGCGCTCCTCGGCCCCGGGGTCGGAGTCGAACAGCAGCGTCGCACCGGCCCTGACCGTGGCCACACCGCCGCGGATCTGCGCGGTGCGCAGCGTGAGACCGGTGTTCATGGAGCCGTCGAAGCCGATGAAGCCCACGGCTCCGCCGTACCAGCGCCGGGTGGTGGCCTCGTTGTCCTCGATGAACTGCATGGCCCAGGTCTTGGGCGCGCCGGTGACGGTGACCGCCCACATGTGGGTGAGGAACGCGTCGAGGGCGTCGAACTCGGGCCGCAGCCGGCCCTCGATGTGGTCGACGGTGTGGATGAGCCGGGAGTACATCTCGATCTGGCGGCGGCCGATGACCCGGACGGTGCCGGGGACGCAGATCCGCGACTTGTCGTTGCGGTCCACGTCGGTGCACATGGTCAGCTCGGACTCCTCCTTCACGCTGGAGAGGAGGGTGCGGATGGCCTCGGCGTCCTCGACCGGGTTGGCCCCGCGGGCGATGGTGCCGGAGATCGGGCAGGTCTCGACGCGGTCACCGGTGACGCGGACGTACATCTCGGGTGAGGCGCCCACCAGGTGCTCGCCCTCGCCCAGGTTGAGCAGGAACTCGTACGGCGCGGGGTTGCTCGTGCGCAGGGACCGGTAGAAACCGGCGGGGTCGGTGCAGGAGGCGTGGAAGATTTGGCCGGGAACGACCTCGAACAGGTCGCCGCGCTTGAACTTCTCCTTCGCCTTGGCGACGATCTCGGCGTATGCCCCCTTTTCCGGGTCTCCCGGGATCTCGGTGGGGGTGACCAGCGGGAACGTCTCCCCCGTCCGCTCCAGGCCCCGGGTGGAGGCGCCGTCGACGACGAAGTCGTACAGGTACTCCATGCTGGTCTCGCGCACACGGTCGATCACGACCAGCCGGTCGGGCAGGTGGAGCACCAGGTCACGCTGGTCGCCCGGCCGGGGCAGGTTGTAGCGGATCGGCTCGAACTGGAAGGCCAGGTCGTATCCGAAGGCGCCGTACAGCCCGAGGTGCGGGTCGTCACCGCGGAAGGCCGCGATCAGCTCGCGGATCGCGGTGAACACGGTCGGGCGCCGGCTGCGCATCTCCTCGGGGAGCAGGTCCTCGGACTCGTCGACCGTCACCTCGACGTGTTCGGGGGTCGGGGCGGTCACCGGCTTGCCGGCCGCGAGCAGGCACGAGGCGACGGCGGGCAGGACGACGCGGCCGCGTTCGTTGAGCGCGTGGGCCGAGATCCGCCGCCCCCTGGCGACGATCTCCACGCAGGGGTCGACGTAGCCGAACGCCCAGCGGCTGTACCGGCCGGGATAGTCCATTCCTGAGGAGAACGCCCCGCCACGACGCTCGCCGAGCGAGGTCACGATCTCTTCGAGGGCCGCCTCGGGCACCTCTCGCACGAAGCGTTCGACCTCGACGCCGCCGGCCGTGGTGTATCCGCTGCTATCCACTTTGTCTCGCCCCTTGATTTACGTAATGCCCCGGGGCGGACATGAAGAAGGCCGCCTGTCGGGGCGGCCAGTTGCTCCTGCTCGCGAATGCGAAAACCACGCCGCCTGCTAGCGGCGCCACCACTGATTCGGAGTTCGCATGTCGTACAGATTAGCGGGCTCGCGCACGATCATGCAACGACGGCCCTCCCCGACCGTGGCCAATAATGTTACTAGCAAGTAAACTCGGGTGGCGAGGAGGACGAATGACGTTCACTCTACCCCGGCGCGCCGCCCATCGAGTGCTCGTCCGCCGTGACGTGCCCGTGCCGATGCCCGACGGCGTCATGCTTCTCGCCGACCGGTACGTGCCGGTCGGCGCGGTGAACCCGCCCACCATCCTCATCCGCTCCCCGTACGGCCGGGCCGGATTCCTCGGCTGGATGTACGGCAGGGCGTTCGCGCGGCACGGTTTCCACGTGGTGCTGCAGAGCTGCCGGGGCGGATTCGGCTCCGGAGGGCTGCTCGACCCGCTCGCCAACGAACGTGAGGACGGCCTGGCCACGGTCACGTGGATGCGGTCCCAGTCCTGGTACGGCGGCAGCTTCGCGATGTACGGCCCCTCCTACCTCGGATACACGCAGTGGGCGATCGCCGCGGAGACGCCGGACCTCAGGGCGATGGCCACGCAGGTGACCGCCTCGTGCTTCCGCGAGGCCGCCTATGTCGGCGGCTCGTTCGCGCTGGAGTCCACGCTCGCGTGGACGACCCTCACCGCGAGCATGGAGGGGCGGCTCGGCGGCGCCGCCGCGTTCCTCGCCCCACGCCGGACCCGCCGCGCGGTCATGTCCGGGCGCCCGCTGTCCGAGCTCGACCTCCTCTCGGCGGGGCGGCCGCTGCCGTTCTTCCGAGAGCTGCTCGCCAATCACGCCGACCACGCCGACCCGGAGTCGCCCTATTGGCGCAAACGGGACTTCTCAGCCTCGGTCGGCGACGTGCTGGCCGAGGTCACCATGACCGGCGGCTGGTACGACGTGTTCCTGCCGTGGCAGCTCAAGGACTACGCGGCGATGCGGGCGGCGGGGCGGCAGCCGTACCTGACGATCGGGCCGTGGTACCACGCCGGCCTCAAGATGGAGAGGGCCGCGGGAGCGGACGCGCTGGCCTGGTTCCGCGCCCACCTGCTCGGCGATCCGTCCGGGCTGCGCGCCTCCCCCGTGCGGGTCTACGTGACCGGCGCGGACGAGTGGCGGGACCACCCGGACTGGCCGGTGCCCGGGACGCGGGCGGAACGCTGGCATCTGCAGGCCGGCTCGGGACTCTCCACCGGCAACCCGTCACCGTCGGAGCCGGACCGCTTCCGGTACGACCCGCGGCATCCCACCCCGGTGCTCGGCGGCCCCGTCCTCCTCGGCAACTCGATGCCCAGGGACAACCGGCGGGTGGAGTCGCGGCAGGACGTGCTGGTCCACACCTCGCCGCCGCTGGCCGCGGACGCCGACATGATCGGGGAGGTGTCGGCGGACCTGTTCGTCCGGACGAGCACGGAGCACGCCGACGTCGTGGTCCGCGTGTGCGACGTCCACCCGGACGGGACGTCGATGAACGTGTGCGAGGGCGTCCGCAGGCTGACCCCGGCCGACCGGGCCGACGCCGACGGCGTACGGAGGGTCCGGGTGGAGTTGTGGCCGATCGGTCACAGGTTCCGGCGCGGCCACCGGATCAGGGTCCAGGTGGCGGGCGGCGCGTATCCCCGGATCTCCCGCAACACCGGAACCGGCGACCCGCTCGGGCCGGGTTCGGCCATGGTCTGCTGCGACCACGAGGTGCTGCACGACCCCGCCCACCCCTCCGCGGTCGTCTTCCCCCGGGTCGGGGCGCACTGACGCTCGGCGCGCCAACACGACCGTTCGGCGATCGGTGATCCTGCTGTGACACATGTCACTTTACGCTGCGGAGCGATCCCCTGTCAGAGAGGAGGGCGCGTTGGCCGCCCCGCGCAGTGACCGCAGTCCCTGGAACTGGTTGCTTCTGATACCGATCGCGATCCCGCTGATCCCCGCCCTGTTCAACGCCGTCGAGCCGCGGTTGTTCGGCATCCCGCTGTTCTACTGGCTCCAGCTCGCCTTCATCCTGCTCGGCGTCGCCACCACCACACTGGTCTACCGGATGACCAGGAGCGGCCGGTGAACACCGAGATCGTCATCTTCGCGGTCCTCTTCCTGCTGGTGAGCGGCATGGGATTCGTAGCGGCCCGGTGGCGTCGGGCGGACGACCTGGCCAGCCTGCACGAGTGGGGTCTCGGCGGCCGCAGCTTCGGCTCGTGGATCACCTGGTTCCTCGTGGGCGGCGACCTCTACACGGCGTACACCTTCGTGGCGGTGCCCGCCCTCCTGTTCAGCGCGGGCGCCACCGGGTTCTTCGCCGTGCCGTACACGGTGGTGGTCTATCCGCTGGTGTTCCTCGTGATGATCCGGCTGTGGTCGGTCTCGCACGTGCACGGGCTGGTCACCCCGGCGGACTTCGTCCGGGCCAGGTTCGGCTCGCCGACGCTGGCGCTGCTGGTCGCGATCACGGGCATCGTGGCGACGATGCCGTACATCGCGCTGCAGCTCGTGGGCATCGAGGCCGTGCTGAAGACCATGGGCGTGAAGGGCGACCTGCCGCTGATCATCGCGTTCGCGATCCTCGCGGCGTACACGTACCAGTCGGGGTTGCGCGCTCCGGCGCTGATCGCCTTCGTCAAGGACATCCTGATCTACGTGGTGATCCTGGTCGCGGTGATCTACATCCCGTCGCGGCTCGGGGGGTGGGAGGCGATCTTCGGCAAGGCCCAGGCCAAGTTCGACGCGACTCCGGCGCCGGGCGACGGCACCCTGCTCAACGCCAACAACCAGCTGCAGTACGTCACACTGGCCCTCGGGTCGGCCCTGGCCCTGTTCCTCTATCCGCACAGCGTGACGGGCGTGCTCGCGTCGAAGAGCCGCGACGTCATCAAGCGCAACATGTCGGCGCTGCCCGCGTACAGCCTGCTGCTCGGGCTGATCGCCCTGCTCGGGTACATGGCCATCGCGGCCGGGGTCAAGCCCATCGGCACCGATGTGAACACCGTCGTACCCCAGCTCTTCGACACGATGTTCCCCGACTGGTTCGCGGGCGTGGCGTTCGCCGCGGTCGGCATCGGCGCGCTGGTGCCCGCCGCGATCATGTCGATCGCCGCGGCGAACCTGTTCACCCGCAACATCTACCGGGAGTACATCAGGCCGGACGCCACCGACGCCCAGGAGGCCTCGGTCAGCAAGATCACCTCGCTGGTCGTGAAGGTCGGGGCGGTGCTGTTCATCCTGCTCATCGACCCGCAGTTCTCGATCGACCTGCAGCTCATCGGCGGCGTGATCATCCTGCAGACCCTGCCGTCGGTGGCGCTCGGGCTCTTCGGGCGCTGGTTCCACCGGGCGGGCCTGATCGCCGGATGGATCGCCGGGATGGGCTCGGGCCTGCTGATGCTGTACAACATCGCGAACCCGGCCAACAAGCACGCGCACTTCGGCGGCTCGGCGTTCCCGCTGGAGAAGCTGGGCCTGGACACCAAGATGACGATCTACGCCGGGTTCCTCGCGCTGGCCGTCAACCTGGTCGTCGCCGTGCTCGGGACGTTCCTGGCCCGTGCGTTCAAGATGGCGGAGGGTCAGGACGCCACCCGGCCCGAGGACTATGTCGCCGACCGGGGCGACCCCCGCGTCCACGATCTGGAGGTCGCCGGCTCCTCCTGAGCCCGTACGGCCCGCGCCCGGTGCCTCGATTCACCCCGAGCCCGATTTGAGGCGATCTTTCAGGATTTCTCAGCGATTCCTCATGTGCCCTTCCTAGGTTTCCGAGCTGACACCGGAAACAACAACCGGAACACCGAGGGGACGTACATGGGACACGACCACGAGGGCCAGCGGGTGAGCCGCCGCATGGCCCTCACCGGCATCAGCACGATCGGGCTGGGCGTCCTCGTGGCGGCCTGCGGCAAGGAGGCGGGCACCTCGTCCGCGGTCACCACCTCCACGGGCGCGACCGCCACGATCACGCCGCAGGCCCAGACGACCGCCGACCTGACCAGCCTGTTCGCCGGATCGAACACCTGTGTGCTCACCGCCTCGACCACGCAGGGGCCGTACTACTTCGACGCCGACAAGATCCGTAGCGACATCCGGGAGGACCGGCAGGGCAAGCGGCTGAAGGTCGCCATCAAGGTGCAGGACAGCGAGACCTGCAAGCCGCTGCCGAACGCGGTCGTCGAGATCTGGCACTGTGACGCCGCCGGCATCTACTCCGGGGCGGAGTCGATGTCGGCCGGCGCCGGCGGTGGTCAGGGCGGCCAGGGTGGTCAAGGGGGCCAGGGCGGCGGGCCTGGTGGTCCCCGTCCCAGTGGCGCGCCCAGTGGCGCCCCCGGCGGTGGCCCGGGCGGGACACCGCCCAGCGGCGGCCCCGGCGGTGGCCCGGGCGGGACACCGCCCAGCGGCGCGCCGAGTGGCGGACCCGGCGGAACCGGAGGACCGGGCGGCGACGGCGAGGACGACGGCATGGCCGACCTCAAGCCGCAGGACGACAAGCGCTACCTGCGTGGGGCGCAGGTCACCAACACGGACGGCATCGTGCAGTTCACCACGATCTGGCCGGGGTGGTACACCAGCCGCACCGTGCACATCCACGCGATGGTGCACGTCGACAACGCCCGGGTGCTGACCACGCAGCTGATGTTCGACGAGGACCTCAACACCAAGGTCTACAAAGAGGCCCCGTACTCCTCGCACACCGGCAGGGACACCTTCAACGACGCCGACGGCATCTACAAGGACAGCATGTTGCTGAAGGTCACCGAAGACGGCGACGGCTATCTCGGCGTCATCGTCTTCTCCGCCGACTCCGACAAGGACGGCGCGTAGCACGGCCGGACCTCCTCCCGCCGCCTCCCCTACTTCCCGCTTCCTCTCGCTTCCTCGCCGGACGGCGCCCAGGTGATCCTGCTATTTCCATCCATGGCGTGATCTCTGCGGTAGTGTTCCGCACGGTTGTCTGGAGGTGGGTCGGTGGGCGAGGCGGGCATGCCGCTGTTGCCGGGCTACGAGACGCTCGGCGTCCTCGGGCAGGGCGGTTTCGGCGTGGTCTACCGGGCCCGCCAGCTGGCCGTGGGCCGCGAGGTCGCCCTCAAGCTCGACAACCGCGTCCTGCTGTCCGACCGTGACCGCCGCCGGTTCCTGCGCGAGGTGACCTCGGCCGGCGCGCTCTCCGGCCACCCGCACGTGGCCGACGTCTACGACGCGGGCGTGCTGCCGGACGGCCGGCCGTACATGGTGCTGGAGCTGTGCCCCGGCGGGTCGCTGGCGGACCGCGTCAAGGCGTACGGACCGCTGGGCGCGGCCGAGGTCCGCGACATCGGAATCAAGATCGCCGACGCGCTGGCCGCCGCGCACTCCGCCGGTGTGCTGCACCGGGACGTCAAGCCGGCGAACATCCTGATCAACTCGTACGGTCTGGTGGCGCTGTCCGACTTCGGGCTGGCCACGATGCCGGGGAAGGGCGGCGGGGAGCACGCCTCGGTGACCCTGGAGTCGCTCACCCCGGCGTTCGCGCCACCCGAGGCGTTCGACCTCACCGAGCCCACCGCCGCCGGGGACGTCTACGCGCTGTCCGCCACGCTGTACGCGCTGCTGCGGGGCAGGCCGCCCCGGTTCCCCGAGGGAGGCGTCGTCAACGTCGCGGCGATCCTCGCGCTCCACCGCCTGCCCATCCCGGAGATCCCCGGAGTACCGCCCGCGCTGGTGGGCGTGCTGCGCGACGGTATGGCGAGCGACCCCCGGGAGCGCATCGGGAGCGCGGCGGAACTGCGCGACGCGCTCTCGAGGCTTCGTCCTGACGGCGCATCTCACGAGGAGTCCGGTCGGCAGCCCGGCCCGGAGTCCCATGCCTGGCCTCGCGTGGAGCCGCGGACGAACGGCGCGGCGGGCCGCGTGGAGCGGGCCCCGGACGCCGCGGGAGGAACACCGGGGCGCTTCCCGGGAACCACGGGAGGGGCGCGGGATCCCCATGTGACGGCCGGAGGCGCGGGTCCGTACCAGGTCGTGAGCCCGCACTCCGCGCTCGCCACCCTGCCGCCGGAACCACGCACGCACCGCCGTTCGGCGGTCTACGCCACGATGGCGGCCGTCTTCGCGACCCTGCTCGTCCTCGGAATCGTGCTGCTGGCCCCGTGGAACCCCGACGGCGTAGGCGTGGACGCACACCCCGGATCAACCGGCTCCACCGGCTCCGCGGTCCCGTCCACCCCGGGTACCGGGACCACCGGACCCGCCGCGACCGCGGACGGAGGGCGGAACGGGATCGAGGTGGCGACCTACACGGCCGGCTGCCCCGCCGCCGAGGTGGCCTCGGCCTCCGCGGCGTGCGTCACCGATCCCGAGTGCTGGGCCGGCACGGTCTCCATCGCGGGCGACGTGACCGCGCGGTCCGTCCCCTGCGCGAAACCGCACGCGTGGGAGACGTTCGCGATCGCGCCGCTGCCCCCCGGGGTCACCACCGACGAGGACACCGTGGCGAGCCACCCCACCGTGACGCTTCTCTGCTCGAAGTACGTCCTCCTGCTGTCCCGGCGCGGCGCCTCCGCCAAGATCCCGGCGAACAAGTGGCAGGTCACGGTGCTGCCGCCGAGCGCGGCCAAGTACGCGGCGGGCATGCGCAGCTACCGGTGCCTGGGAAGGCTGTACGGGAACGACACGTCGGGGAGCCGGTTCGCCCGGAGCACCTGACCTCCCCTTGGTCGCGCTTCGCGGGCCGCTCCCCGTGCACGCTCACGAGTTCGTACGGCGCAGTTCGTCCAGGGCGTCGTTCAGATAGTCGATGAAGTCCCACACGTCGGGCACCATGTCACGGTCGACCACGATGCCGACGTCGAGCGACCCGTCGTAGGAGAACACCGTGATGTTGATCCCGCCGCTGACGTCGGTGATCACCGAGACCGGATAGTGGGCGAGCAGCCGCGCTCCGCACATGTACAGCGGGAACTGTGGCCCGGGAACGTTCGACACCATGAGGTTCATGGCCGGTGCCGTACGCGAGGCGATCCGGAAGGCGGCGCGGTCGGCGAGGCCGTTCAGCGCGGCGGGCATGGCCTCGCTGAACTCCAGCAGCCAGGTGGCCGGGGCCGCGGCGTACCGGTCCTTCACGGTCTTCATGGAACGGCTCACCCCGCGCAGCCGCTCGCCGGGGTCGGAGACGTCCGTGGGGAGCGTCGCCAGCGCGAGGACCACCTCGTTGGCGGGGATGTCACCGCCTTCCGTGATCCCCCTGCTGGAGATGGGGATGCCCGCGACCAGCGGCTCGCGGGGCAGCTCGTCGCGCTGGACCAGCCAGCGCCGGAGCGCGGCGGCGCACAGTGACAGGACCACATCGTTGACCGTCACGCCGAACTCGTTCTTGATCCGCTTGACGTCGGCGAGCGGCAGCGTCCCGAACGCGAACCTGCGATGGGGCGAGATCGGTCCGGAGAAGGGGGTACGCGGCACGGCCATCCTCGGCAGGCCGGGCAGCGGCTCCGCGCCGATGCCGCGGATGAGCCGGGACACGAGCCCGGCGCCGGGAAACTGCGAGACGATCGGGATCTCGTCGAGCCGGGGCATCACACCCGCGACGAAACGCACCGCCGCTCCCGGGTTCTCCAGCACGCGGCCGACGCCGCGGGCGATCATCTCGATCGTCTCCGGCGGCGCCTCCGGTTCGGACTGCGGCGGGGCGGCCTCGCGGCGCGGCTCGGGACCGAGGTCCATGAGCGCGGCGAGCACCTCGGCGCCGGTCACGCCGTCGATGGCGGAGTGGTGCACCTTCGTGTAGACGGCGACGCGGCCGCCCGACAGCCCGTGGATCAGGTACAGCTCCCACAGCGGGCGCCGCCGGTCCAGGCGCCGGCCGTGCAGGCGGGCGACCTGCTCGCCGAGCTGGTGGTCGTCGCCCGGACGCGGCAGGGCGATCTCGCGGACGTGGTAGTCGAAGTCGATCTCCCGGTCCTCCGCCCAGTACGGGTGGTCGAGCCGGAACGGCACCTGGACCAGGCGGCGGCGAAGCGGCGGAGCGAGATGCGCCCGCTCCTTGATCAGGTCGACCAGCGTCGCACGGGTGACCTCACCTCCCGGTGCCGTGGACGGGTCGAGGACCGCCAGCCCCGCGATGTGCGCGAGGTTGGCGCTCGTCTCGAAATTGAGGAACTGCGCGTCGAGCGCGCTCAGTTGCCGCGCCATACCTGGTCACTGCCCCCGTTGTCCGATGTTTCTGCCCGATTCTGCTGATCCGCTTTCACCAGTGATGGTGCACCGCGCGCGACGCGCCCCGGTCGGCGGGGTGCGCCGAAAGGCCGCGTGACCCGCCGGATGACCGGCCGGATGACCGGCCGGTCGCTCAGAGGACGGAGGCGACGCCGACCCCGATGCCGGCGAGCAGGAGCAGCAGGCCGACTCCGAGGAAGATGCCGCCCAGCAGGGTCCCGTTGCCGGTCGCGTTGTCGATCCGGATTCGGCCCGGATCCGCGGGGTCGTACATGACCGTGACGGTCTGACCGGGGCGGGCGGCCGGCGGGTTGCTCCCGAAACGGCTCTGCGTCTCCACCTCCTGGCCGTACGCCGTCATGAACCGCACGATCGGATAGAAGGTGGGGCCGTCGCCGGAGTCGCTGCGGCGCAGCCCGACGACGTGGCCCGGCGCTCGCAGAGCGCGCCTGCGGAACTCCCGGGCGTTGATGAGCAGGCCTGCCCCCACCAGCGAGAAGATCACGCCGATCAGGCCGAGAACGAGGATGGCGATGGTGCTTTCTGACACGCCGCGAAACATACGGCAGCGCGATTGATTCCGACTTGCGACGGACTTGTCATGAGACGCGGCACTTGTTCATGAAGCGGCCGTGAACCGATGCCGAGCGGCTCCCTCGTCACGGGCGCAGCCGCATCACGGCCTCGGCCACCTCGATCACGGGAGTGCCGAGGTCGTGGCGGCTGAACAGGTGCACCTGATCACCCGTTTCGATCTCCAGCAGGCGGGTGGTGACCCCGTAGCGGTGGCGGGTGTCCACCCGGATCCGGTCGACGTCGTTCCAGGAGTATCGCTCGCTGCCCGCGAAGCCGGAGACGACCGTGACGCCGCCCTCGTCCACGGCCAGCCGTACCGGCGCGAGCAGGTCGCGCAGGACCAGCGCGGCGAAGCCGGCCGCGGCGACCCCCGCCAGGAAAGTCTGGTAGGAGTCACCGATCAGCGCCAGGACGACGCAGACGGCGGCGGCGACCGCCTTGACCACCATCATCTGCCGCGGCACCCGCCACTCGCGCCGCGCGTCAACACCCGC
This sequence comes from Microtetraspora sp. AC03309, assembly GCF_020826795.1. Lineage (NCBI taxonomy): Bacteria > Bacillati > Actinomycetota > Actinomycetes > Streptosporangiales > Streptosporangiaceae > Microtetraspora > Microtetraspora sp. AC03309. The sequence goes on from NZ_JADDIL010000090.1 coordinate 14,834, forward strand.
CATCATCGCAGCGTAACGGGTCCGGCCGAGGGCTCGCCGATCTCGGCGGCCCACTTCGCTCACAGCCGATCGTCACGGATCTCCCGGTCGCGCCTCGGTCGCTCTCCGGTCGCTCCCTGTCGCGCCTCCGCGGATTCCCGCGCCGCGCGCCGGGGACGCGTCAGTCCGGTTCGATCCGCATCGCGGTCTCCTCGGGCGCGTAACCACCGGCGTCGGGGCCGACATCCTCCCCGATCATCTCCCGGTCCACGTCCTCGTGAGCCCCCTCGTCCGGATCCACCAGGCGCCCCGTGGGGTGGCGTACGTTCTCCGGATAGCCCGCGTCCTCCTCACCGCCGTACGGGACGCTCTCGTCTGCGATGTCGGGTTCGGCGTCCTCCGGAGAGCCGTAGAGCAGGCTCTTGTCGGGGACCTCCCTGCTGAGCCGCATGTCCAGCGGCTCCCCCCGGGCCATCTCCCCGGCTGTGGTGCCGTACTCATCGATGCCGACCGGCGATTCCCCAGGGAGCGGCTCCTCCTGCGGGTCGTGTGCCCACTCCCGTTCCGGGGTTCCCTCCCTGAGGTCGGGGATGCCTTCGTCCTCGGCCCGGGACCGCGGATCGGGTTCCGGTCTCGTGTGCTCGGTCATACCCGTCACCTGCCCAGCCCTGCCGCCGTATGCCTCCGTGCCCCGCTGCTTTGCCGGACCGTGACGCGGACGCCTCGCGCCGACATGTGGAGCCCGGTTTCCCGTGTTCGAACCCCGATTTTTGGGCAAAAGCAGTTTCGTATCCGTCGTCAGGCGTGCCGTCACATGCCGGACGCCTCCGTCCGGCCGCAGCCCGGGAGGACCGATGGCCAGGCAGATCCACGAAAGCCTCCAGCAGCCGTCAATGGCGGAACTCGAGGCGCGGATACGCGGCCTGGAGAGCCGACTCGCCCATCTCACCAAGATCGTCGACGCGCTGACGGAGGCGACACCGGTCAAACTGACCGAGTGATCATGCCGGAGGGCCGGGGGCCAGTGCGCCGCGGGCGTCCTGGTCGTCGCCGACGGTCTCGGCGGCCAGCCAGGAGAGCAGCGCCGTGAGCTCCGGATTGCTGTCCGGGTTCCACCCGTCGAGGTGGCGGGCCAGCGCGGCCCTCCGCACCGCGATCACCCGCCGGGCGGCCTCACGGCCCGCACCGGTGATGATCAGGTCGTCGCCGGACCGCTCGACGAGGCCGCGGTCCACCAGCGGCTGGGAGCAGTCCATGCCCCGCTGGACGGTGGTCCCGGCCCGCTCCGCGAGAGCCGTACGGCTGGCGCGGCCCGTCCTGGCCACCCGCGCGAGAACCCACGTGGCTCCGGCGGGCAGGTCGTATCCCGCGCGCCGGGCCAGGTCGCCGTACAGCCGGGCGGCCTGCGGGTCCCGGCGCATGAGCACGGTGAGGGCCCGCTCGATCTCCTCCAGCGACGATCTGCCGCACGGAGCGGCGTAGCCCTCGCCGAGATCGGGGGCGGAGGCTCCGACGGTCGTACGCAACGGCACCTGGCGCAGGAAGCACGCGAGCACGAATCCGGCGAACGCGACGGGCGCCGCGTACAGGAAGATCGTCGTGGCCGATTCGGCGTAGGCGTGCACGACCCGTGCCGCGACATCCGGGGGCAGCCGGGACAGCAGCGCGGGGCTGCCCTGGATCGCCGCCGGGTCGAAGCCAGGTGGGAGCGGCGTGCCGCGCAGGGCGGCGGCGGCCCGTACGGCCAGCTGACCGGCGAAGACGGCGCCGAAGACCGAGACGCCGAACGATCCCCCGATGGACCGGAAGAACGTCGCCGAGGACGTCGCTACGCCGAGGTCCCGGTAGTCCACGACGTTCTGCACGGCGATCACGAGGACCTGCATGACCAGGCCGAGCCCGACGCCGAGGAGGAGGAACCGGACGCTCATGGAGAGCGTCGAGCTGTGCTCGCTCAACTGGTGGAGCAGCAGCAGGGCCGCGGTCGTGATCGCCATTCCGGCGATCGGGAACATCCGGTAGTGGCCGGTACGGCTGATGACCTGCCCGGACGTGATGGAGGTGCCCAGCATCCCGGCCATCATCGGCAGCAGGTAGAGGCCGGAGGAGGTCGCCGAGACGCCGTGCGCCACCTGGAGGAACAGCGGGAGGTAGGCCAGCGTGCCCATCATCGTGAAGCCGACCACGAAGCCGATCGCGGCGGTGACCGAGAACACGTTGATCCGGAACAGGCGGAGCGGGATGATCGGCTCCGCCGCGCGCAGCTCGGCCAGGGCCCACAGGACGAGCAGGACCGCCGCCGCGCCGGCCAGGCCGAGGATCTGGGGGGATCCCCAGGCGTACTGGATGCCGCCCCAGGAGGTCGCCAGGACGACGCAGGTGACCGCCGCCCCGAGCAGCAGCGCCCCCCGATAGTCGATCGTGTGCGGCGTGCGGTCCCGGTGCCCGTGCAGGGTCGCGGCGACGACGAACAGCGCGACGACGCCGATCGGCAGGTTGACGTAGAAGACCCAGCGCCAGGAGAGCCTGTCGACGAACAGCCCGCCGAGCAGCGGGCCGACGACGCTGGCGAAGGCGAAGACCCCGCCGAAGAAGCCCTGGTAGCGGCCCCGGTCGCGCGGGGCGACCACGTCCCCGACGATGGCCATGGCGAGCACCATGAGACCGCCTCCGCCGAGGCCCTGCAGCGCCCTGAACATGATCAGCTCGAACATGCCCCCGGCCAGGCCGCACAGCGCCGACCCCACCAGGAAGATCACGATGGCGGCCTGGAAGAGGTGCTTGCGGCCGTACTGGTCGCCCAGCTTTCCCCACAGCGGGGTGGAGACCGTCGAGGCGAGCAGGTACGCGGTCACGACCCAGGACAGGTGGTTCAGCCCGCCGAACTCGCCGACGATGGTCGGCAGCGCCGTGGACACGATGGTCTGGTCCAGCGCGGCCAGGAGCATCGCCAGCATGAGCGCGAGGATCACCGCCAGGACGCCGCGCTCCCGCGCGGGCGCGGTGGCCGTCCCGCTCTCCCCCATGGGTGCCCAGTCCCCCGAGAACGCGCCTCCATGCACGCGTCACCGGGTCCCGGGAGCCGGTGGTAGCCCGTGGGGGCAGGTGTGAGCTGTGAGCTGTGAACTAGGAGGTCAGGAGGATCCCGCGCCCCTGATCAGGGAGAACCGTGCCCGCGCGCCGGGCCGGGACGAGGAGGTGAGCCGTAGCGGATGAGCCGCTCCCGCGAGGTGGTCTCACCCGCCGCCCGTTCGCGTCCCGCCGGCTCCCGCTCGTACCGCTCCCGCCGCGTGGACGCGGCCAGCGCCGCCAGCCCCACGAGCACGCAGAACGAGATCAGCAGCAACGCGATCAGACCGAGCACCGTCACGGCCGCCAGGGAGATCATCGCTCCCAGCAGCTCAATCATCCGCTTCCTCCCCCGACTCCGACCTTGAAGGACAGGTAGGTGCCCTCCCAACAGCAGGTCACGCATTATCTGCCTATAAATAGGCATACGTCATAGCGCGACCTGCGTGCACCATCCGTTCGGGGTACAGCCCGCTGACCCGGCGCCCACGGGCCGGATCACCGCCCTCTCGCGAGGGCGTGACCTGGCCTGCGGGCGACGGCGCGTCTCACTCGCCGCTTCTCACTCGCCGCTTCACTCGAAGGGAGTGCCGACGTAGTTCTGGGCGAGCTCGGCGGCCGCGGTCTCGGAGTCGGCGATCCGGTGCAGCTGGGAGAGCTGCAGCCGGGTGTCGAACTCGCTCTGCGCGGGGTCGGGGTGCAGCGTCGTGGTCATGAAGTACGAGAAGTGCTCCGCCCTCCAGACCCGGCGCAGGCAGGTGTCGGAGTAGCCGTCGAGCAGGTCGGTCTCCCCCGTGGCGTGCCACCGCGAGAGCGCCTTCGCCAGGACGACCACGTCCGAGACGGCCAGGTTCAGCCCCTTGGCCCCGGTCGGCGGCACGATGTGCGCGGCGTCCCCCGCGAGGAAGAGCGGGCCGTACCGCATGGGCTCGGCGACGAAGCTCCGCATCGGAGTGATCGACTTGGAGGTGATCGGACCGCGTTCCAGTTTCCAGTCGCCGTCCACGGCGAACCGCAGGTCCAGCTCGTCCCAGATCCGGTCGTCCGGCCAGTCGGCCACGTCCGTGCCGTTCGGCACCTGGAGATAGAGCCGGCTCACCGTCGGCGAGCGCATGCTCAGCAGGGCGAAGCCGTGCTCGGAGTGCGCGTAGATCAGCTCGTCGGACGACGGCGGGACGTCGGCCAGGATGCCGAGCCAGGAGTAGGGGTACTCGCGCTCGAAGGTCCGCAGCACGCCGGACGGGACGGCGGCCCGCGCGATGCCGTGGAACCCGTCGCAGCCCACGACGAAGTCGCAGGACAGGGTCCGCTCGCGGCCCTCGTGGACGTATCTGACGGACGGCTGTCCCGACTCCAGGCCGTCGATGGCGACGGCCTGCGCCTCGAACAGCAGCGGGTCGCCGTCGGCGAGCTGGAGCGCCACCAGGTCCTTCACCATCTCGGTCTGGGCGTAGACCATGACGGCGCGCCCGCCGGAGAGGGAAGGGAAGTCGATCCGGTGGCCCCGGCGATCGAAGCGCAGCTCGACGCCGTTGTGCGGAAGCCCCTGCCGGTCCATCCGCTCACCCGCCCCGCATTCCCGCAGGACGTCGATCGTGCCCTGCTCCAGGATGCCGGCGCGCTGGCGCTGCTCGACGTACGCGCGGTCGCGGTGCTCCAGGACGACCGAGTCGATCCCGGCCTGGCGGAGCAACCGGGCGAGGAGCAGCCCGGCGGGGCCCGCCCCGATGATCGCGACTGTGGTGTGGGTGGGGATGCTCATCGGTTACTCTCCTGGGCCTCACGAAGTGTGCGCTGCGCGACGGCGAACGCCGCGTTGGCAGCCGGGACACCGCAGTAGACGGCGGACTGCAACAGAACTTCCTTGATCTCGTCGGGGGTGAGCCCGTTGCGGAGCGCGGCTCGGACGTGCATCGCCAGCTCCTCCAGATGGCCGCCCGCGACCAGGGCGGTCAGCGTGATGCAGCTGCGCGTCCGCCGGTCGAGGCCGGGCCTCGTCCAGATCTCGCCCCACGCGTAGCGGGTGATGAAGTCCTGGAAGTCGGCGGTGAACGCGTCGGCCTTCGCGGTCGCGCGGTCCACGTGCGCGTCCCCGAGTACGGCGCGGCGCACCTTCATGCCGGCGGCGTACCCGCGCGCGCCGTCCCCGCCGCCGAGGTGGGTGAGGAGTGCGGCGAGCACGGGCCCCGGGCGCTCCACGCCGGCCAGGTGGGCGGCGCCCGGGACCTCCACGAGCGTGGCGCCGGGGATGCCGTCCGCCAACTCGCGCGCGTGCGCGGGCGGCGTGGCCGGATCGTCCCGCCCGCCGATCACCAGGGTCGGCGCGGTGATCCGGCCCAGCTCCGCGCGGATGTCGTACGCCGCGAGCGCGTCGCAGCAGGCGGCGTATCCCTCGGCGGCGACCTCGCGCAGGTCGTCGAGGAACGGATCCGCCCCATCGAACGCGGGGGTGAACCACCGCTGGGCGGCGGTTTCGGCCATGACGGCGGTGCCCTTCGCCCGGACGAGCGCGGCCCGCTCGTGCCACCCGCCGGGCGGACCGAACCACGCCGACGAGCAGACCATGGTCAGCGAGGACACCCGCTCGGGATGGTGGAGCGCCAGCCACGCGCCGACCGCGCCGCCCAGGGAGATCCCGGCGTAGTGGAACCGGTCGACGCCCAGGCTGTCGGCGAGATCGAGGACGAGCGCGGCGAGATCCGCGACCGTGGCCCCCTCCGGCAGCGCGGACGGGGAGCCCCCGTGCCCCGGAAGGTCCCAGCGCAGGACCCGGTGGTCGCGGGCGAGCGCGGGCACCTGCGGGTCCCACACGGAGAGCGAGGTGCCGAGGGAGGGCCCGAGCAGGAGCGCGGGAGCGCCGTCGGGGCCGTCGGCGCGGTGGTGCAGGCGTGGCCCCCCGGACGTTTCAGGTGTCTCCGGTGTCTCGGGAGCGTGGGCAGGCTTCATCGTCACTCCTTGACCTGCGGGTGGCGGCGGAGGGCCCGATCGGTCAGCGCCGGTGCGGAGCCCACGTAGGCGGCGGGGTCGAGCAGGCGGCGCAGCTCGCCCTCCGTGAGAGGAAGTCGTTCGTCACCCAGCGCCTCCCCCAGGCCGATCCCGTCGGCCGCCGCCCTGCGGGAGGCGCGCTCCACGGCGGCCCTGGCCTCGGCGCGGCCGATCAGCGGGGTGAGCGCCGCCGCGACGCGTTCCGCGAGGACGAGGCCGCCGGTGCGGTCGAGGTTGGCGCGCATCCGCGCGGGGTGGACCCGCAGCCCCTCCGCCAGCTCGGCGGCGCTCGCGGCGGCCCCGCCCGCGAGCCGCAGCAGGTCCCGCAGGGCCGGCCACTCGGCGTGCCACGCCCCCGGGGGCCGCTCGTCCTCGGCCACGAGGGACCCGAGGAGCACGGCGGCGAGCGCGGGAGCCTGCCGGGCGGCGGCCGCCATGAGCGTGGCCCGGACGGGGTTGCTCTTGTGCGGCATCGCGGAGGACCCGCCGCCCGTGCCCTCGGAGACCTCGCCGATCTCGGTGCGGGAGAGGACCAGCACGTCGGCGGCCATCTTGCCGAGCGCGCAGGCGGTGAACGCGAGGGCCGTACCGAGGTCGGCCACCGGCGTGCGCAGGACGTGCCAGGGCAGCGACGGCTCGGCCAGCCCGAGCTGCCCGGCGAACTCGCGGAGGAGTGCCGGTCCGGCGCCGCCGGAGCCCTCGTCCGAGCCGCTCCCGGCGTACTCCTGGAAGGCGGCCAGCGTCCCTGCGGCCCCGCCGAGCTGGGCGGGCGGGCTGATCCGGGAGAGCCGGTCCACGGCGTCGAGGACCAGCGCGCGCCACCCCGCCGCCTTCAGGCCGAAGGTGGTGGGCACGGCGTGCTGGGTGAGCGTGCGCCCGGCCAGCACCGTGTCGCGGTGCTCGGCGGCGAGCCGGGCCAGCGCGGCGTCGGCGCGCCCCAGATCGGCGATGATCGGCGGCAGCGCGCGGGACGCCACCAGCATCAGCGCCGTGTCCACGATGTCCTGGCTGGTCGCACCCTGGTGCACGTACGGCGCGGCCTCGGGCGAGCGGCGGGCCACGGCGGCGGTGAGATCCGCGACCAGCGGGATCGCCGGGTTGCCACCGGACCTGGCCCGCACCGCGATGTCCCGCACGTCGTAGAGCCGGACGTCGGCGACCTCGCCCACGGCCTCGGCCGCCGCGTCCGGGACGAACCCGAGCGCCGCCTGGGCCCGGGCGAGCGCCGCCTCGGCGTCGAGCATCGCCTGCAGCACGGCGGCGTCGCCCGTGGCGGCCTCGGCGGCGCTCCCGGCCCAGACGGGGGTGAGCAGGCCCGACTCGTCAGCCGAACTCAAGGAAGACCGTCTCCTCGCTCCCCTGGAGGTGGATGTCGAACCGGTAGGTCGCGTGCGGCTCGGGCCGGGCGACCAGGGTGGCGCGACGGTCCGCGTCGAGGGAGTCGAGCAGCGGGTCGCCCGCGCCGTCCTCCAGGTAGACGCGGGTGTACAGGTGGTGCAGCAGCCCCCGCGCGAACACACACACCGAGATGTACGGCACGGCACCGGGAGCCGCCGGACCGGGGACGACCGTGCGGAGGGTCCAGTGGCCGGCGGCGTCGGTGGCGACCCGCCCGAACCCGGTGAAGCCCACACCGGAGCGGCCGGCGAACGTGCCGGTGACCGGGTCACGGCGCATCGAGCCGGGAGCGCCGTCGAGCCCCCCGTCGGGATCGGCCTGCCAGAACTCCAGCAGTGCGTCGGGGATCGGCTGCCCGGCGCCGTCGTAGACCACGCCGTGCAGCGTGATCGCCCCGGGATGCCCGGGAGGGACGAGCTCGCCCCCCTCGGTGAACGGCAGCGCGTAGCCGTAGAAGGGACCGACGGTCTGGGACGGTGTGGGCGGTCTCAACGGCCTTCCTCCATCCAGGTCGCGGACGGCCCGTCGAGGACGATGTCCCAACGGTAACCGAGTGACCATTCGGGGCTGGACAGGTCATGGTCGTACCCGGCGATCAGGCGCTGCCGCGCCCGCTCGTCGGTGATCGAGTTGAAGATCGGGTCGTACGGGAACAGCGGATCGCCCGGGAAGTACATCTGGGTGACGAGCCGCTGGGTGAACGCCGTGCCGAACAGCGAGAAGTGGATGTGCGCCGGACGCCAGGCGTTCAGGTGGTTGCGCCAGGGGTAGGGCCCCGGCTTGATGCTGGTGAAGGTGTACCGGCCCTCGTCGTCGGTGAGGCAACGGCCGGTGCCGGTGAAGTTGGGGTCCAGCGGCGCGGGGTGCTGGTCGCGCTTGTGCGCGTACCGGCCGGACGCGTTGGCCTGCCAGACCTCCACGAGCTGCCCGCGCACCGGGCGGCCGTCCCTGTCGAGGACCCGCCCGGTCACCACGATGCGCTCACCGAGCGGTTCACCGTGGTGCTGGCGGGTGAGATCGTTGTCGAGCTCCGTCACGTCGGTCACGCCGAACACCGGCCCGCGCAGCTCGGTGAACGCCTCCCGCGCGGCGACGAGGGGCCGCTTGGGATGGCGCAGGATCGAGCTGCGGTAGGGCGGGTAGTCGCGCCGCGGGTGGAGTTCCTCCTGGCCGCCGTCGGCGAGCGCCTTGTCGGCCTCGGCCTGGATCCGCGCCATCTCGGCGTCGATGAGGGCCTGCGGTTCCGGAGTCGGGGGGTTCGTGCTCATGCCTGCTTCCTCGCTGTCATAGGGCTCGTTCCTTGGCCGGTCAGCGTTCCAGGACGACGGCGAGGCCCTGGCCCACGCCGATGCAGAGCGCGGCCACGCCGGTGCCGGAACCGGCCGCCGCGAGCTGGTGTGCGACCGCGCCGGTGATCCGGGCTCCGGAGGCGCCCAGCGGGTGGCCGATCGCGATGGCGCCGCCGCGCGGGTTGACGACGGCCGGGTCGAGGTCGGGCCACTGGCCGAGGCAGGTCAGCGCCTGGGCCGCGAACGCCTCGTTGAGCTCGAAGGTCAGCAGGTCGCCGAACCCGCGCGAGGCGCGTCCGAGCGCCCGGTTGACCGCCTCGACCGGGCCCGCGCCGAAGTGCTGCGGCTCGATCCCGGTCACGGCGGAGGCCCTGATCCGCGCGAGCGGCTCGCGCCCGGTGGCGGCCAGTCCCGCCTCGTCCGTGAGCAGCAGCGCGGCCGCGCCGTCGTTCAGCGGGGAGGAGTTGCCCGCGGTGACGGTGCCACCCTTCCTGAAGGCGGGCTTGAGCTTGGCCAGCGCCTCCATCGAGGTGTCCTCGCGGATGCTCTCGTCACGGGCGAGGCCGTTCACGGGGACGACCTCCGCGTCGTACGCGCCGTCCTTCCAGGCCCGGGCCGCCTTCTCATGGCTGGCCAGCGCGAAGGCGTCCTGGGCCTCGCGGGTCAGGCGGTACTCGTCGGCGAGCAACTCGGCGCTCTCGCCCAGGGCGATCGTCCACTCCTCGGGCATGCGCGGGTTGACCAGCCGCCAGCCGAGCGTGGTGGACACCATCTGCTGGTGCCCGGCGGGGAAGGCGCGCTCGGGCTTGGGGACGACCCAGGGGGCGCGGCTCATCGACTCGACGCCACCCGCGATCACCACGGATGCGTCTCCGACCGCGATGGCGCGGTACGCCTGGATCACGGCCTCCATCCCGGAACCGCAGAGCCGGTTGACCGTGGTGCCCGGGACGGTCACCGGGAACCCGGCGAGCAGGGCGGCCATGCGCGCGACGTTCCTGTTCTCCTCACCCGCGCCGTTCGCGTTGCCGAACACCACGTCGTCCACGCGCGCCGGATCCAGATCCGGGCTGCGGTCGGCGATCGCGCGCATCACATGCGCGGCGAGGTCGTCCGGCCGCACGCCGGACAACGCCCCGCCGTACCTGCCGACGGGAGTGCGGACGGCGTCCACGATGTAGACGTCACGCACGGGTGTCACCTCCGGATTTGAGCGCGCGCAGCGCGGCCAGCTCGGCTTGCGTGGGGGGTTCGGTGACGCCGACGGTGTCGGCGATCCGCAGCTTCCAGCCGGTCGCCTCGATCACCTGCGGGACGGTGACGCCCGGGTGGATCTCGGTGAGGACGAGCTCGGCGGTCTCGGGGTCGGGCCGCAGGACGCCGAGGTCGGTGATCACGGCCACCGGGCCCTCCCCCAGAAGGCCCAGCCGGGCCCGGTCGCCGGGGCCGGAGCCGTGCCCGACGGTGGTCACGAAGTCGAGCTTCTCCACGAAGTTGCGCCGCGAGTGGCGCAGCACCATGAGCACCTTGCCGCAGCTCGCCGCGATCTCGGGAGCGCCGCCGGCGCCGGGGAGACGGCCCTCGGACCGGCCGGGACCGCGATCGATGACGGTCGTGTTGATGTTGGCGAACCGGTCGACCTGGGCGGCGCCGAGGAAGCCGACGTCGATCCGGCCGGCCTGCAGCCAGTAGTTGAAGATCTCCGGCACGGACACCACCGCGTCCGCGGTGGTCGCCAGCTCGCCGTCGCCGATCGACAGCGGCAGCCTGCTCGGCTTGGACCCGAGCGTGCCGGACTCGTAGATCAGGACGAGGTCCGGTTCGGACGTGCGGCGGGCCAGGTTGGCGGCGGCGCTGGGCAGGCCGATGCCGACGAAACAGGTCCGGGAGCCGCTGAGCGCCCGCGCGGCGTTGACGGTCATCAGCTCGTCGGGCGTCCAGGTCACGGCCGGGCTCCCAGTGTCGGTGGCTGTGTCGGTCGCCGCGTCGGTCGCCGCGTCGATCGCTGTGTCGTTCACGGTCACGGCGCCTCCAGCACGTGCTCGCGGATCCAGGCGAGGAAGGTCTCACGGTCGCGGGAGATGGGGTCCCACGCCTGGTAGAAGTCGTTGTCACGAACCGTGTAGCCCGCGGCGTACGAGGGGTGGGCGCCGTTCGGCACGTGCGCCACGGCGTGCACCGTCCAACTCGGCAGGACCACGGCGTCCGGCCGGGGCTCCAGCTCGTCGACGATCTCCTCCACGGTGACCAGGACCCGCTCGGCGGCGAGGGCGGCCTCCTTCTGGACGCCGACGAGACCCCAGAGCTGGACGTTGCCCCTCCTGTCGGCCCGCTGCGCGTGGATGACCGTGACATCGGGGTTCACCGCGGCCACCGCGGCCAGCTCCTCGCCCGTGAACGGGCAGGTGACGGTCGCGATGGTCGAGGAGCGCTCCGGCAGATCGCTGCCCCGGTAGCCGCGGAGCACGGCGAACGGCAGCCGGGACGCGCCCGCGACATAGCGGTTCGCCATCCCGGCGTGGCTGTGCTCGTCGAGCTCCAGCGGCCGGGGCCAGCCGTTCTCCACCGCGTCACGGAACCGGTGCAGCGAGCCCACGCCGGGGTTGCCGCCCCAGGAGAAGACGAGCCGCCGCGCGACGCCCATGCCGATGAGCTGGTCGTAGATCACATCGGGTGTCATGCGGACGAGGGTCAGGTCCGTGATGCCCTGGCGAATGATCTCGTGCGCCGCCGCGAACGGGATCAGATGGGTGAAGCCCTCCATGGCGACCGTGTCGCCGTCATGGACGAGCTCGGCCACGGCGTCACGCAGACTCCGGATATCTGCCATCGCTCCTCAGAGTTGTTCGTCCAGTGAACTTTCGTTCATAATTGGCCTGCCTGGAGTTTCCTCCCGCCTACGAACGGATGTCAAATGGATGTCGTCGGGCCACTCGACCGAGGGTTGGCCGTGCTCCGCGCCATGTCGGCGCCCGGAGGGCACCGGATGCGCCCGAGCGAGCTCGCCCGGGCCACCGGCCTCGCCCGCTCGACCGTGGACCGCGTGCTGGCCACGCTCATCCACCTCGGCCACCTCAGAGAGGTCGACCGGGAGGTCGAGCTCGCCCCGCCCCTGATGGAGCCCGGCAACGCCTACCTCACGGGATGCGGTGTTCCCGACGCGCTCGGGCCGGTCGCCGAGCGGCTGGCCGACGAGTTCGACGAGTCGGTCTCCATCGCCGTGCCGGACGGCGACGGCGTCAGGTTCGTCACCCAGATCACCCGCCGCCGCACCATGTCGCTGGCGTTCCGCATCGGCGACCTGCTGCCCGCGGAGCGCTGCGCCCCCGGCGCGCTCTTCGCCGCCGGGTGGGACGAGGCCGACAGGGCCGCATGGCTCGATCGGCGGGACTCCCCCGAGCGCTTCCCCGCCGTGCCCGCCCGCCCCGCCACGAGCGCTGAGGTTTTCGACGAGCGGGTCGCCCGCGCCGTGGCGGACGGCTGGTCGGCGGACGACCAGCTCATCGAGCCCGGCCTGATCGCCGTCGCCGTGCCCGTGCGCGACCCGGTCGGCCGTACGGCCTGCGCGGTCAGCGTGGTCAGCCACACCAGCAGGCACACGGTCGCCTCGCTCGCCGAGGCCACGCTGCCCCGGCTGCGCGCGGAGACCGGCGCCATGGAGGAGGCTCTGGCGCGGGCTCTCGCGGAGCAGGCCGCGTCCTCGGGCACACGGGGCACACGGGGCGCGCGCACGGCGGGTACGGGGGGTGCCGCGGGTGCCGCGGGCACGGCGCGCACCGCCGAGGAGGGCGTTCCGGTCGTCGGCGCCGATCCCGCCCGCACGGCCAAGCGCGAGCTGGGCCCGGAGTTCCTGCAGTCGCTGGCCCGGGGCCTCACGGTGCTGTGCGCGCTCGACGGCACACGCTCACTCTCGGCGGTCGCCGACGCCACCGGCCTGGCCAGGGCCACCGCGCGGCGCGCCCTGCTCACCCTGGAGCACCTCGGCTACGTCGAGCGGCTCGGGCACGACTTCCGGCTGCTGCCCCGCGTGCTGGAGCTCGGCTACGCCCACCTGTCGTCGCTCGGCTTCGCCGAGATCGTCCAGCCGCACATGGCGGACCTGGTCAGGCGCACCCGCGAGTCGGCGTCCATGGCGGTGCTCGACGGCGACGACATCCGCTATGTCGCCCGGGTGCCGACCTACACCATCATGAGCGTGGACATCACGCTGGGCACCCGGTTCCCCGCGTACGCGACCTCTATGGGGCGGGTGTTGCTCGCCGACCTCCCGCACGCCGAGCGCGCGGCCCTGCTGGCCGGTACGGCCGCGCGCCCCATCACCGGGCGGACGGTCACCGATCCCGCCGAGCTGACGAGGATCATCGACGGCGTCGCGGAGCGGGGCCACGCCTTCGTGGACGAGGAACTGGAGGAGGGCCTGCGGGCGCTGGCCGTTCCCGTCAGGGACGGGACGGGCCGGGTCGTGGCCGCGCTCAACGTCGCGACACACGCCGCCCGCGGCCCCGCCGAGGAGGCTCTCGCGGCCCTGCTGCCGCCGCTCACCGACACGGCCGCCCGGATCGAGGCCGACCTGCGCGTGGTGACCAGGAGGAAGCGACTGCGCCTGCCCTGACCCCCGCCCCGGCCCTGCCCCGCCCTTCCCATTGGAACCGTTTCCCGCCGCTCCGGAGGGAGACGCCTGGGCATCGGCCTCCGCCCGTCAACGACCGGCGTCGGCCGCCCTTCCGTCATCGACCGGTCCGCCGGCACGGACGGAACAGGCGCGCGCGGCCCGCCCGGCCAGCTCCCTCAGGTGATCGAGGAGTTCGGGCGGCTCGTGCACCTCGAACTCACACCCGAGCATGAGCAGCCGGGCCGCCAGCCATTCCAGGGTGTCGGCGTGGCCGCTCAGCCGGCAGGTGTTCTCGTCGATCGCCTCCAGGTCGCCGGGCCCCTCCGACAGCCATCCCCGTACGCGCTCGATCGGCAGGCGGATGGTCACGACGGGCCGGTAGACCGGGGCCTGGGAGTAGAGCCTGCGGGTGACGAACGCCGCCGCGTCCTCCTCCGGGGGCACGCGCGGCGCGAACCGCTCACCGGTCGCGAACGGCTCCGTCATCCGGTCGACGCGGAAGGACCGCCAGTCGTCGCGGCCGGTGTCGTAGGCGACGAGATACCAGCGCCGCCCGGCGGCCACCAGCCGGTAGGGCTCCACCAGCCGCCTGCTGCCGCTCCCGTCGGCCGCGCTGTAGGCGAACCGCAGCCGCTCCCCGCCGGCGGACGCGGACGCGACGACGGCCAGAACGTTCGGATCGACGCTCGGACCGGCGCCCGCCTGCAGCGGGACGGTGGCGGCGTTCAGGGTGGCGACGCGCCGCCGCAACCGCGACGGCAGCACCTGCTCCAGCTTGGCCAGGGCACGGACGGACGCCTCCTCGATCCCCTCGACGGCGTTCCCCGCGGCCGTGCGCAGGCCGATCGCGATGGCCACGGCCTCCTCGTCGTCCAGCAGCAGCGGCGGCATCGCCGCACCCGCGACCAGCCGGTAACCGCCGTCCGGCCCCATCGTGGCCTGCACCGGATAGCCGAGGTCGCGCAGCCGTTCGACGTCGCGGCGGATGGTTCGCGGGCTGACCCCCATACGGGCGGCGAGTTCGCTCCCGGACCATTCGCGCGGGGCCTGCAGAAGGGAGAGCAGTCCGAGCAACCGTGCCGATGCGTCCGCCATGAACACCATCATGGCCCGCATCTAGGACAGGATCTGACCTATAGGGCCTCTAGCGTTGATCGCGTTCGACCGCCGTCCGCTGAGGAGCGACACCCGGATGACCTCCACCGACGTTCAGAAGATGACCTGGGCCGAGGTCCGCGCCCGGCGCCTGCGCCGGCACGGGCTGGCGACGCCGTTCACCGGATCGGGACCCGCCGACGTCGTCGCGGCCATGGCCGGTACGCACGCCCAGGTGATGTCGGCCGCGGAGCTGGCGATCGGGCTGCGCCTCGGCCACGCCACCCGCTCCGACGTGCGGGCCGCGCTGTGGGACGAGCACAGCCTGGTCAAGACGTACGGGCCGCGCGGCACGGTGCACCTCCTGCCCACCCGCGACCTGGGCATGTGGATCGGCGCGCTGTCGGCGGCGGCGTCCGTGCCCACCACGCCCTCTCCTCACATACGGCTGACGCCCGACCAGGCCGAGGAGGTCGTGGCCGCGATCGGGGACGCCCTGGCGGACGACATGCTCACCATCGACGAACTGGGCGACGAGGTCATCGGGCGTACCGGGCCGTGGGCCGGCGACCTGGTCATGCCGGCGTTCCAGGGCATGTGGCCCAGGTGGCGGCAGGTGATGCACCTGGCGGGGATGCGCGGCGCGCTGTGCTTCGGCCCGAACCGGGGCAGGAAGGTCACCTACACCAACCCTCGGCGGTGGCTGCCGGAGTTCCGGCCCGCGGACACGGAGCCGGCACTCGCCTGGGCCGTCCGGAGCTACCTGCACGCCTACGGGCCGTCCACCCCGCGACGGTTCGCGAACTGGCTGAGCCTGTCGGTCCCGCGCGCGTCGGAGATCTTCGACGCGCGCGGCGACGAGCTGCGGCGGGTCGAGGTCGAGGGCACCCCGGCCTGGGTGGCGGACGGGGACGCCGAGGCACCGCCGGAGGCGCACGGCGGCGTCCGCCTGCTGCCCTATTTCGACGGCTACTCCTACCGGGTCGGCGTCCAGTGTCCCGAACAGCTGTATCCGGGGCGGGCCGCCGAACGTGTCCTGCCCGGCGCCTTCCAGAACCTCGTGGTGGACGGCGTCGTCACGGGCCTGTGGCACCAGCGCCGCTCCGGCCGCCGCCTCGACATCACCGTGGAGCCCCTCGTCCCGCTCACCGCCGCCCAGCGGGCCGAACTGGACGAGCAGGCCGAGCGGGTCGCCGTGATCCTGGAGGGGACGCCACGGGTGACGATCGGCACGGTGACCGTGGGCGCGCACGCCTGACCACCCGGCGCCGGCCTACCGTTCAGGCGACATCATCCTGACCCAAGGTAATCGATTCAATACCGTTCGTAGTGGTTCGTCGGCTTGTTGGCGTTCCCCGGCCGCGCGGACACTGGGAGATCCACGGCAGAACAGTGGCCTGCGGAGGTGATCCTGGTGCGCGAGGGATTCAGCACCAACGAGAAGTGGCCTTTGGAGTGCCTGCGCTGCTGGCTCGTCTGGGAGGAGGAGTACGTCGTCAAGCACGCCTCCGACGGGCACGGCAACGACGTCGTCGTGTGGCTGCGCGACGGCTTCCCCGTCCAGTCGCCGTGGACCGGGGTGATCTGCCCGAACTGCGGGTGCGGCAGTGTCACCACCTTCCCCGCCGGATATCTCGCGCACCACGCCGAGATCGACACGACCTCGCACGTACCCGCCGTACCAGTAGGGCCGGTCGGACCGGTTGAGCCGGTCGGACCGGTTGAGCCGGTCGAGCCGGTGCCGGCGACGCCTTCGGCCCGGCACGCAGAAAACGCCGGGCGCGCGGCGGACACCGGGCACACGAGAGAGCCTGTCGCCGCGCGACGCCCCAGCGGGCGGACCGGGCCCGCCGCGCGGCGGGCGTTCGGGCGGGCGGCGCGGGTGCGCCACCGGCCCTCGTACCTGCTCTACACCCTGCTGGCGATCTCTCTCCTGATCTTCATGACCTTCGAGTTCTACCGCAGGGTGCGGATCCACTGATCAGGGGTCGTTTCAGCCGCGGCCGCGCTTGACCTCGAAGAAGATCGGGCTGTGGAACAGCGGGACGATCGAGTCCCACAGGGTCACGCTGTCGTCCACGCCGGGGATCTCGGACAGGATCGGGCCGTGCAGGCCCCGCTTCGCGCCCTCCAGGATGATGACGGGCGAGCCGATGTCCGGCCCGGCCGAGGAGAACGCCCGATCGTGCGCCGCGTGGACGGCCGCGTCCCATGACTCGTCGTCCAGTGCGGCGGCGGCATCCTCCACCCCCGCGGCCTTGACGGCCTCGGCGACGACCTCGCCGGACAACGGCGCGCCGGCTTCGTGCACCCGGGAGCCGAGCTCCGTGTAGAAGGCGGCGGCGTCCTCGTCCCTGCCGTCCGCGTGCAACGCCTCGACCAGCCGCAACGCCCGCGAGGAGGCCGCCATCGGCGCGCGGTACGCCTCCGGGATCTCCTTGCCCTCGTTGAGCGCGGCGAGGCTGAACGACCGCCATTCGACGTCGAGGCCGCGGGCCTCCGCGACGTTCACGAGCCAGCGCGAGGCACGCCAGGTCCACGGGCACAGCGGGTCGAAATGGAAGGTCACGTCGGCCATGGGATGGCCCTTTCTCTCACGGTCTCTCTGGGGCTGATGCCCGCAGGGACAACACCCGCGTACGCCAGATGTTCCCCGCCCGCCGGGCACGCCTCATCGGAGATATTGACGCGCGATCCGACCGCGGGTAGGTTCACGGGAAAATAAAAAGGAAAGCTTACTAATAGTAAGCCGGAGACCCGCAGGCGGGAGCGCATCCATGCCGCGATCACCACCAGGTGAGGCAACCCCGCGCCTCACCACCCCGCGACCGGCGGTCCGCCGCGTCGCACGCGTCCATCGCACCCCCCATCCCCATCAGCCCACTGGACGTGGAGCACGCATGAAACGCAAGATCATCCCGACGTTGTTCGCGGCGGCGGGGGCGCTCCTCCTGCCCCTCGTGTTCGCGCCGCCCGGCGCCCAGGCCGCCGTGACGACCCCGATCCGCGCCAACGCCAACGGCCCGGCGCTCACCGACGGCTCCGGCAACGCCTGGTCGGCCGACAAGGCGTACTCCAGCGGAAGCTGGGGATACGACACGCTGTACGGCTCCGGGTCCACCCCGAGCGCCATCGCCGGGACCTCCGACGACGCCATCTACCAGACGTACGACCTGTTCAACGGGTGGTCCGGCTACAAGTTCGACCTCGCCAACGGCACGTACTCGGTGACCCTGCGGATGGTCGAGGACTGGGCGAACGCCGCGGGCCAGCGCAAGTTCGACGTGCGCGCCGAGGGCGCCAACGTGCTCACCGGCTTCGACATCTTCGCCTCCTGCGGCGCGTTGACCGCCTGCGACCGGACCTTCACCACGACGGTCAGCGACGGCCAGCTCAACGTGCAGTTCAACATGAACGGCGGCGGGAACTACGCCACCGTCTCCGGCATCGAGGTCACGGGCGGCACCGGCGGCGGGGACGACAAGACACCGCCCACCGCGCCGACCGGCCTCACCGTCACCGGCACCACCACCACGACCGCGTCACTGTCCTGGACCGCCTCCACCGACAACGTCGGCGTCACCGGCTACGACATCTACCGCGGCACCACCCTCGCCGGAACCTCCACCACCACCACGTTCACCGACACCGGCCTCACCGCCAACACGTCCTACGCGTACACGGTCAAGGCACGCGACGCCGCGCAGAACGTCTCCCCCGCCAGCAACCAGGTCACCGCCACCACCAAGGACGGCGGGGGCGGGGACGACAAGACACCGCCCACCGCGCCGACCGGCCTCACCGTCACCGGCACCACCACCACGACCGCGTCACTGTCCTGGACCGCCTCCACCGACAACGTCGGCGTCACCGGCTACGACATCTACCGCGGCACCACCCTCGCCGGAACCTCCACCACCACCACGTTCACCGACACCGGCCTCACCGCCAACACGTCCTACGCGTACACGGTCAAGGCACGCGACGCCGCGCAGAACGTCTCCCCCGCCAGCAACCAGGTCACCGCCACCACCAAGGACGGCGGCGGTGGCGGCGACAAGAAGCTGCTCGGCTACTTCATCCAGTGGGGCGTCTACGGCCGCAACTATCACGTGAAGAACGTCGAGACCAGCGGGTCCGCGGCGAAGCTGACGCACATCAACTACGCGTTCGGCAACGTGACCAACGGCCAGTGCGCGATCGGCGACGGCTACGCCGACTACGACAAGGCGTACGACGCGGCCGGCAGCGTGGACGGCGTGGCCGACACGTGGGACCAGCCGCTGCGCGGCAACTTCAACCAGCTGCGCAAGCTGAAGGCCAAGCATCCGGGCCTGAAGGTGCTGTGGTCGTTCGGCGGCTGGACCTGGTCCGGCGGCTTCGGCCAGGCTGCGGCCAACCCGACCGCGTTCGCCAACTCCTGCTACAACCTGGTCAACGACCCGCGCTGGGCGGGCGTGTTCGACGGCATCGACATCGACTGGGAGTACCCGAACGCCTGCGGTCTGAGCTGTGACACCAGCGGGTCCGCAGCCTTCAAGAACCTGATGTCCGCGCTGCGCGCCAAGTTCGGCCCGAACGCCCTGGTCACCGCCGCCATCACCGCCGACGCCACCTCGGGCGGCAAGCTCGACCTGGCCGACTACGCGGGCGCCGCCCAGTACGTCGACTGGTACAACGTCATGACGTACGACTTCTTCGGAGCCTGGGACGCCAAGGGCCCGACCGCGCCGCACTCGCCGCTCACCACCTACCCGGGCATCCCGAAGGAGAAGTTCGACACCGAGTCCGCGATCCAGAAGTTGAGGGACAAGAACGTCCCCGCCTCGAAGCTGCTCCTCGGCATCGGCTTCTACGGCCGGGGCTGGACCGGCGTCACCCAGGCCACCCCCGGCGGGACGGCCACCGGACCGGCGCCCGGCACGTACGAGCAGGGCATCGAGGACTACAAGGTGCTCAAGACCAGCTGCCCCTCGACCGGCACCATCGCCGGTACGGCCTACGCCAAGTGCGGCGGCAACTGGTGGAGCTACGACACACCGAGCACCATCTCGGGGAAGATGAGCTACGCCAAGAACCAGAGCCTCGGTGGCTCGTTCTTCTGGGAGCTCAGCGGTGACACCGCGAACGGCGAGCTGATCACGGCCATGAAGAACGGCCTCGGCTGAGCCGGCCGCCGGGGGCGCGGCCCGACCCGCGTCCCCGGCGGCCGGCTCAGCCG